>JAUVNZ010000160.1 GCA_030599435.1 Gammaproteobacteria bacterium
ACACCAGCACCGGATGAATTTCTTGAACTGCTCCGGTAGCAAATTAAATCACCATGCGCACTAACAATGAACATATTAAGGCCTGAATTAAAGGGGTAGGAGAGATTTAATTTTAAGCAGCTTTCCTTTCTTAGCCAATCAATCTATCCTCTAATTTCGACTCAAAGTAGGCATTTGTAATTTCAATCCTCGTTTTTACCCATCTTTAAATAGAGGAATAGAAAAGAGTCGGTATCCCGACCCTTTTCCAGTGACAACTTAATGTAATTACGCAGCTTCCTTCTTGCAGAAGTACCAGTCGACACATTCATAACCTTCGTTCATGCGCGCTTCGGCAGCTTCTGATGTTGCAGGTGGCGGCACGATAACTTTGTCACCTGGCTGCCAGCCTTCTGGGGTAGCGATTCCGTTTGCATCTGAAGTCTGCATGGCCTTGACCAGTCTGAGAAATTCATCGATAGAGCGACCGTTGCTCATTGGGTAGTAGACCATGGCACGCAGAACTCCTTTGTCATCTATGATGAAAGTTGCACGTACAGCTGATGTGTCAGCTGCTCCCGGATGAATCATGCCGTAGCTCTTTGCTACCTTCATATCCAGATCAGCAATGATCGGGAAAGGGATATCAACACCAAATTTTTCCTTTATGTTGCGGACCCATGCCATGTGCGCATAGTGCGAATCAATAGACAGGCCGAGCAACTCAGTGTTGACCGCCTTGAAGTCTTCTGCACGTTTGGCAAATGCTATGAACTCGGTCGTACATACCGGTGTAAAGTCAGCCGGGTGGGAGAACAACACCAGCCATTTTCCCTTATAGTCATCGAGTTTTTTAACGCCGTGAGTGGTGACTGCTTCAAAGTTAGGCGCAGTCTCGTTCAACTGTGGCAATGCCACCTGGTTTTCGTTTACCTGTTCCATTTTAAACACCTCATTCAATTGTTTGGAAATAACCCTGGTCCTTGTTTCGACCTGTTGAGGGTATATTAGAAGATGCTAATGGATTAGTAAAATTGAATATACTCATCATGTCGATTGAAATAATCGATGAATAATTTTATAGATTTTGTCAGTATACTTTTTTCGGGTCGACTGCGGTCTTTCTCCATTTAATCTCGAATTAAAGGGGGCGAATTAAAGGGGTTAGTACCCTTCAATGCTTTAATGACCCCTTTAATCCGAAAGGACTAATCTGTGCAGGAAACGATGGATATGAGGCCTGATTTACTTCTTCTGATATCTAGACAAAGAGCGTAGACTGTCAATAAAGCAAGCTATGAAGATAACGGCCTAAGGGCACATCAACAAGAGATGTAATCATGAAAGATTTAGTTTTGGATCACTTACTAAGTGTCGGGATCGAAGAGATCGATGACGATCACCGAAAACTGGTAAATCTATTTAATATCCTCAATCATTCTGTAACGGAAGAGGCTGCTACAGATTACGTGGGGGCGGTATTAGAAGAACTGATAAATTGTACTGTCTGGCACTTTAGTCATGAAGAGCGGTTAATGCTGAAGTATGGTTATTATGAGGGAATTGAAGAACACAAGGAGGAGCACCAGGACTTAATTGACAGTGTCAGGGAACTGCAACAGAAGTATCTTCAGGTGGGCAAACTTGAGGAGGAAGACCTCAAGTTTCTGGAGCATTGGTTAACTGAGCATATTCTCGTTGCCGATATGAGACTGGGTTCTTATCTTATCGAGGTAATGTAGGCATTGCTTACGAAAGCCTGTCAATTAAAGGAGGCGGTGTGATTTAATTTTATGCAGCTGTCCAGGACGTGACCCCAATTTTTTACTGTACAATACCAACATAGAAAGCCAATCAATGGCTTTGTGGAGGTGTGTTATGTCTAACAAAATAGGGATTACCGCCCTGTTACTTAGTATCATCGCGCTGGTTCTCGTTCTCATCGTTTTACAGCGCTTGCCATTACCAACTTCTCCCGTTCAGGAAGAGGCCTCTGCGACGCAGGCCGCCGAGGAAGATTCGGAGATCAGGAAAGTGGTCTGGCATGCGGATTTCGCCAGCCCGCGTCGCTTCAGCGCCATGCTTACCAGTATCAATAACATGGTCACCAAGTATCAGGATGATCTGGTTGACTATGATGTGCGTATTGTATTTTTATCCCACAGCATTCGTTTTCTCACCAACGACAAACTTGTGGGCACCCCATTTGAAGAAGATGAGGCACTGGCCAAGCGGCGTGCCAGTCTGATGGGCCGTCTACAATCACTGCAAGAGACGCAAGAGGTCAAATTGGAGTTGTGCGAGATTACCCGCAATGAGATCGGGTTACCGCAGGAGAAGTTAATAGAAGGTGTGGAATCAGTACCTTCCGGGGTGGTGCGCATCAGCGAACTGCAACATCAGGGGTTTGCTTATCTCAAGGTTGAGTAAGGGGTGAGTCTTTGTTGAACGGTAAACCAAAAAATTAAAGGGGGCGGAGTGATTAAGAATATTTAGGGTCAGAGTAAAAATTCTAGAGATATTTTTACTCTGACCCCAAATATCCCGAAGCGTGCTGAGAAAAAAGGCGATATAGAACATGCGAAGAAGGATCGGAACCAGCTTAAACGTTTCTGTGACTAGACCATATGTAATGTCTAAGTCTGTGCCATTTTTTATAATCAGTGGCTATCAAGTTAGCCAATATCAATAATTACGCTAACAATCGCATGCACCTGGACATCAAAAAGTGCCGCTTCTTCGTCGCTCTGCTTTTTGCTGCCTGTGATGAGCATTAGCAGAAAACAAGGATGAGCATCTTATGACTATTCGAATAGTAATTAATGGAAATGAAGTTACTAATCCTTTTGCAAAGGCATTTTTGGTATTTGGAGCTGTTATTGTTGCCGCAATAACAACAGCTTTAGTGATATTTGTTCTTTTTCCAATAATTGGTATTGTGGTCACATTATCAGCCGGCTTTATTGCAATCTGCATTGTCGCGACAATTGTGGGTATTACGACGTTGGCATTTGGTACTGTAATGTTAGGCTTATTATTTGGGGTAATGGAGTTTCGACTCGAACACAGTCGCAAAAAAAAGTAGTTTTTAATATTACTGCTAACAAGGCGCCCCAGTCGGACGCGTGAACGCATCGCTGATCATAAACGTTAGGTGATAACACATATGAGAAACCCTTTTAGATTTTTTATTGAGTTAATGCAGCAGCCAGTCTGGGTCTCTATATGGGTGTTTTTTCTAATGGTTGTTAATGTTGCGAGTGTGGCATTTTGGGATGAGTCTTTAGCAAAAATAATTTTTGTTACATTCATGCTCTCCGCAATGCTAATGATGGGGTTATATTCAAGATTTGGGTTTGAAAAAATACTTGGCATTGGTCATGTTTTATGGATTCCTTTACTTGTTTATATACTGATGGAGATTCCAACTGCCAAAAATATCTTTAAGACCTATCTGTTTGTTTTATTAATTTCTATTTCCATTTCATTGGTGTTTGATATCATTGATGTTAGGAAGTATTTTACAAACCGGAAAAATACCTAACAAATCGTTTAAGTTGTGACCTCACTAATCACTCGACCACTTAACTCAAACGTTAGGTGTTGCTAAAGGAATAAATTATGGATACAGAAGGAGTGATATGGATGCTTCTCGGTGCTGCATTCATCCTATGCGCTATAGGCCTGAGCTTAGTAAAAATAGATAAGGACAATCTCAAAGAATCAATTCACACAAACCTAGGTATGGCCTTGTTTAGGTTCGGTGCTTATCGTTGGGGAGCAGTCTTCATTTTAAGTATTATAGGTATTGCCTTTCTATCAATAGGTTTAGGATGGTTAAGCTAATGTTAAAGCAACACCTAACAAGTCGCCCCAGCCGGACGCGTGAACGCGCCGCTGGTCTTAAACGTTATAGAACGGAGGATAATCCGTTTTGTGGTGCTATATTTATCTGTACTGCGACAGCTATAATGGCACACTTTACTTCCCTTGGTTGGACATTACCGTGAATGATGAGATCAATTACAAAACTAACCCTCTGCACGGTGTTAGTTTAAAAAACTTGTTGATTGAAATGGTGGATCACTACGGTTTTGATATTCTTTTTGCCTATTTAAATATCAATTGTTTTAAGACCAATCCGAGCATTGATTCCAGTGTGAAGTTCCTTAAAAAAACAGATTGGGCGCGTGAAAAAGTAGAAGCTTTCTATTTGTATGAATTTAAAAACTTACCTAGAGCATCTGACGAACAGTTTCAATTGCCGCCTAGAGATCGCATTGTGCCAGAAGATCAAACGCCGGGAGAACCTGCTGAATTAAGTCTAGAAGATGCTGAACGATTGCGCGAAAAACGTGCTAAGAAATCGGCTGCGTATCGCTCGGGTTCGGTTAAGAATTATGGCGCTCAACGAAACGGCCGGTATTCTAATAATCGAGATAATGATGGCGCTCGGAAGGATGATCGCGAATCGTCGAATTCTTCAAGTACCCCTGTTGATAGTGGTTTAGATCCATGGGCGAAGTGGAAAAAGTAAATTGGGT
>JAUVNZ010000095.1 GCA_030599435.1 Gammaproteobacteria bacterium
AATTGACTTTGAAGGCCGAGACCTGGGATCGCTGTCTTGTGTGGGTGTTGCATCGACCCATTGAGACCACCCTGCAAAGCAGTCATTCGAAGTAAGCCGCAACACCATATAAGTTGGCCAACTGATATAATCATCAAATGCTCAAGCTCACTTTAAAAGACCTGCCTATTTTTGCTGAGATCAAGCGCTTTATTGTGGCCTATAGCGGTGGCCTGGATTCTCATGTCTTACTGCATGCCCTCGCAACTGAGAATGAGCTATTGGGAGATATAGAGTTAGTCGCGGTTTACGTGAATCATGGCCTCAGTCCTAATTCAAATCTATGGGCGGAACACTGTGCAGGGCAGTGTAGGGAACTCGGTGTTAAGTTTTATCAAATTATGGTGGATGCCAGCCCGGTGGAAGGAGAAAGCCCTGAGGCGGTAGCACGTGAGGTGCGATATCAGGCTTTCGCGGATTTAATGAAGGCGGGTGATTGTTTATTAACGGCGCATCATCAGGATGATCAGGCAGAAACTTTACTGATTCAGTTGTTGCGTGGTGCGGGTCCTCGAGGTTTGGCGGCCATGCCAATGGTGGCGGATTTTGCGGCGGGTTGGCACGCAAGGCCAATGCTTGATGTAGGTCGGAATGAGCTAGAGGACTATTCGAAAGAGCATGGCTTAAGCTGGGTGGATGATGAAAGTAACTTCGATACTGGGTATGACAGGAATTATTTGCGCCACGAAATACTTCCTCTTCTGAAAAAAAGATTTCCAGCAGCTGCAGCTACGATTTCAAGAACATCACAGTTGTGTGCGGAAGCTGCTGACTTGTTGGCGAACAGCGCCAGGAACGAGTATCCATCGATTGATCTCGGTGAAGATAGATTATCCGCGAATGATATTTATGATCTTGGTGAGTTGTGCGCGCGAAATGTTTTACATCAATGGTTCAGGGATCACGATTTTTCTTCACCCACTGCCGCTCAAATGCAGCGTATTTGGGAAGACGTTGTGTGCACGTCAGATGAAAGCTGTCCTCTTGTGACGTGGTCTGGGGTCGAGATTCGTCGCTATCGTGATGTTATTTATGTGTTCATGTCTTTACAATCACATGACGCTAAAAAGGTGTTGCGTTGGAATATGGATGAGCCATTGGTTATGGATGGGCTCGGACAGTTATCCTGTGTCAGTCACAGAGCAAAAGATAATAACAATTTATTATCCGAAAAACTTTTAGCTGGCAGGGTAGTGGAAGCACGTTTTCGTCAAGGTGGTGAGGAAATAAAACCAGTTGGTCGGAATGGCCATCATTCACTAAAAAAACTTTTCCAGGAAGAGGGTATTGTTCCCTGGGAAAGAGATCGTTTACCTTTATTGTATGTTGATGATGAGCTTATTGCTGTTGCTAATCTTTGGATAGCTGATGGTTATGCGTCGAATACAGGTGATTTAGGGTATGAAATAAACTGGTTGCCAGAAAAATACGCTGGTGACTGGAGTTGATGTTTCTAAGATATGTGTTTTCCGTTTTGCTTTTGATTTCTGGCTCTTCTTGTTGGGCGAGTACAATATTAAATGCCTCTTCCGAGCTTGATAAGCGTTATGTGCATTCTCAGGAACAATGTGTACGCTGTCATATTGAAAAAGAAGATTTACAGTCTGTATTAACTACAGGTTTAGGTAAATGTCAGGATTGTCATGTAATTAAAAATACCACATCGGGCATGCTGCATAAGGTTTCATCGGGCCAAAAAGAGTCAGCACAGAAAGAGTTTCCAGTTCGCGATATAAAACCGGCTAAACATTTTCCAATACTTAGAAGGGGCTCCCGTCTTGGTGATGCTCCCAATCAAATGGTATTGATTCCTGCGGGACAATTTATAATGGGAACAGATACAAGGTTGCCCGATGAAGGTCCGCAGCATGCAGTTACTTTGCCGGCTTATTATATCGATGTATATGAAGTAACAAACCTTCAATATAAAAAATTTAATGATGCGACGAATGGGCGCTCTCCAGTGCATTGGCGCAATCGCACCTTCCCGCAAGGTAAGACGGATCACCCTGTTGTTTTTGTAACATGGGATAACGCCAATGAATATTGTCGCTGGGCTGGAAAACGATTGCCAACGGATCAGGAGTGGGAGAAGGCGGCACGTGGTACGGATGGTCGCATGTTCCCATGGGGTGATGAATTTAGTACTTCCAGGGCAAATACACCTCTACGTTGGCAAGAGATCGGAAAACTTGGTGATACCACTCCAGTAGGTTCATTTGAAGATGGTAAGAGCCCATATGGACTTTATGATATGTCGGGCAATGTGTGGGAATGGACTGATTCCTGGTATAAGGCCTATCCCGACAATAAAACTAAATCAGAAAGCTATGGCGAGCGTTATAAAACGTTAAAAGGTGGTTCCTGGTTTGATTGTTCGTTTTACAAATGTGGGATATCGGCGCCGGTATTCAATCGTGCATTTTTTGCCAGGAAGGTTAAGAATGATAGTTTTGGCTTTCGTTGTGTTAATGATTCATAACATCCTGCTGCTATGCAATAAGCTATGCTATAAACGTTCTATACTGAATACATTTAGCGATTAAATGTACGGTAAATCAGAGGTGATTAGCTATTAGCGGCTCTGGATATATTGTCAACGGATGTGACATTTGTCTGATCATTAGGAAGCCAGATAGTAAAAGCAGAACCTTCATCTCTGTTGCTGACTACGGTCAGGTCGCCGCCCATCATTTTGCATATGCGATGAGTTATTGCCAACCCTAATCCTGTACCACCATATTTAATAGATGTTTCTTTGCTGGCCTGCTGGAACGGCTGAAATATTTTGCTGATATCTTCCTGGGAGATGCCAATTCCAGTGTCTTTGATAATTATAGTTGTCCAGGTATTCCCTTCGCGGTTTTTCTGTTTTGTTTCTATGTTAATTTTCCCATCCTTTGTAAATTTGACGGCGTTACCAATCAGATTCATAAGGCTTTGTTGTAATCGTGTGCTATCCACAAAAGCGAAATTATTTTGTTTATCTAAATTTACAGTTAACTCAATATTGTTTTTAATTAAATTGAGTTTGAAAGTTTCTACGACATAAGTAATTAGTCGGTTTATGTCAATTTTTGTTGGTGAATACTCCATTTTACCAGCTTCGACCTTGGAAAGATCGAGGATGTCATTTATAAGGTTTAACAAGTGGTGGCCAGAAAAAATAATTTGACGCAGATCTGTGGTTGCTCCAGATGTAGCAGTTTCATCAGCATCTTCAATCAATAGTTCGCTGTAGCCGATGATGGCATTAAGTGGTGTGCGTAACTCATGGCTCATATTGGCAAGGAAATCACTTTTTGTTTGGTTGGCCTCTTCGGCATGTTCTTTGGCATCGTATAGTGCGCTTTGTGAAAATTTCCTTTCCAGTGCAAGGCTAACCCAGGTGCCAATTAGATTAACTAAATCTTTATCTGTGTCAGTAAACGGTTTTGAATGTGGGTACCGGCTGGAGAAATTTACCGTGCCATATTCTTTTCCGTAGACGGATATTCTTGAGGCGATGTAAGATTCAAGCCCGGAAAATTCATGGTATTCGGTGTTTGCATACTCAGATTTACTAATGTCACCTACTGCGATAGCTCCATCAGATTTATAGGTAATATTGCAAAATGATTTACCTAGCGGAATGATTTTCCCCTGTTTTATGCCGTAACCTTCTGGGGCTTCAACATGTAAAAAAGTATTTGTATCTGCTTCAGTGTTTATTTTACAGACTCTGGCAATTTCAACACCAAGCAGTCGATTGCCTAGTTTAAGCATTGCGGATATTTGTTCATCGAGGTTGTGACCCGGGCTTGAGGATACTTTGTAGAGTTCGCGAATACGTTTGCCCTGATCCATTAACGCTTCTTCTGTTTTTCCTGTTTTTCTAACTACATAGATAGTAAATGCAAACAACATAAGTGCCACTGTGCTGGATAATCCAATCAGCCAGTATGTAGTCTGGTTGCGTTGTGTTACTTCTGCAATTTGTGTTGTCACCTCGTCTGTTTTTAGATCAAGGATATTTGAAATACCCTCGACGAAAATATCCTGAGTAGGCACAACTTCATCCAGTAATATTTTATTGGCTTCATCCAGGTCACCATTTATTATCATACCCAGTGCTTGGTTTTGAACTCGACCACCTTTGTTCAAGGTTTTTTTGACGTGATCCCAGGCCTTTTTTTCTTCGCCAACCATGGGTCTTGAAAGAACTTTTTCACGATTTGTGAGAAATTCACCACCTAACATTCTAAAACGTCTTTCTTCCTCTTCCTGATCAAACGGATCATCCATAATAGACATCCGGTGCAGGGCAAGTGCGCGTCGATAAGCGGCATTTCGCATGACGGATATTTGTCGTGTTTCTAGCTGCGCCTGGGCAATTTCTTTTAGAATTCTTTCATTGTTTATAACGGTTTCCACCCACAGACCAATTAACACCATCATGAAAATGATGATGGTTGAAAAACCAATCGTGATAACGGTTTTGGTGCGATTATGTTCTAAACTGAATTTCATTTTATTTCTGTATTCAAGTAACCAAATTTTCTAGCAATCAAATTTCCAGGGTTGCGTTTTGACCCTGGACAGTGCTCATTCATTTTTTTGGCAACCCAAAATAACCCGCTACGTGGTACGCAGGATTATCTATGGTGATATTCGGCGATTACGGGTAAATCTTTAATTTATATAGGGGAATATGGGGATAGTAGATAGTTGAAAACACAGGTAAAACCCACTTATACAGGAAGGTATATATAGAATATGGGTTTTTACATGGCGCCAACCGATTGGTATTTTAACCAGTGCTTAAGCTTTGCCCTGTAACTGAAGTACGATGCCTTCGTTTTCCAGTGTTGAGGTGTCCTGTGTAATTTCCTCGCCACGGGCAATATTGCGTAATAAACGGCGCATGATTTTGCCGGAGCGGGTTTTTGGCAGGTTGTCGGAATAACGAATTTCTTCGGGTTTGGCGATAGGGCCGATTTGTTTGGCCACCCATTCGCGCAGTTCTTTGGTGAGCTCTTCATCTATCCCATCTTCAGGGCGTTCGCCTCGCAACACCACAAACGCAAATATGCCTTCACCTTTGATATCGTGGGGAAAACCAACTACCGCGGCCTCGGCTACTTTGGGGTGTGCTACCAGCGCCGATTCCACTTCCATGGTGCCCAGGCGATGGCCGGACACATTGAGCACATCGTCGATGCGCCCCATGATCCAGAAATAACCGTCTTCGTCGCGGCGGGCATTGTCGCCAGCCACGTAAAGTTTGCCATCGAACATTTCCCAGTAGGTGTCGTAGTAACGCTGATTATCCCCGTACACAGTACGAATCATGGATGGCCACGGTTTGCGGATGACCAGTACACCGCCTTGATTAGGTTCAGTGATGCTGTTGCCATCGGCATCGACGATGTCGGCAGCAATGCCAGGCAATGGCAAGGTGCAGGAGCCAGGTTTGGTGGCCACAGCACCTGGAACGGGTGCGATCATGTGGGCACCGGTTTCAGTCTGCCACCAGGTATCGACAATAGGGCAGCGCTCGCCGCCAATGACCTTGTGGTACCACATCCAGGCTTCGGGATTGATGGGTTCACCTACTGTGCCGAGTAAACGAATGCTGGAAAGATCATATTTCGCAGGGGTTTCGTCACCACCGGCTTTCATCAAAGCGCGAATTGCCGTGGGGGCCGTGTAAAAAATGCTGACCTTGTGGTCCTGACAAATTTTCCAGAAGCGCCCGGCATCGGGCACCGTCGGTGCGCCTTCGTACATCAGCATGGTTGAACCGACGGCCAGTGGTCCGAAGGCCACGTAGGTGTGGCCAGTGATCCAGCCCACATCGGCGGTACACCAAAAGACATCGTTGTCGTTGATGTCGAACACCCACTTCATGGTCATGATGGCATTGAGCAAATAGCCGCCCGTGGAATGCTGGATCCCTTTGGGTTTGCCGGTGGAACCGGAAGTGTAAAGCAGGAACAGAGGGTGCTCGCTATTAACCCATTCTGGCTCACAGTTGTTTGCCTGATTTTCAACAAGATCCGACCACCAAATATCGCGGTTGCCATCAAACTGGATGGTGTGATCGGTACGTTTTAGTACCACAACTTTTTCAATAGACTCGCAGCCATTAGACAGGGCTTCATCAGTTGCTGCTTTGAGCTCAACGATTTTGCCGCCACGAAAACCACCATCAGCAGTGATTACAATTTTGGCGCCCGCATTTTCGATGCGATCTTTCAGGCTTTCCGCAGAAAAACCACCGAAAACCACTGAGTGAGTTGCACCAATACGTGCACAGGCCTGCATGGCGATCACAGCCTCTGGAACCATGGGCATGTAAATGACCACCCGGTCACCGGAGACAATGCCCAGGGACTTCAGGCCATTGGCAAAGCGGCACACGTCAGCATGTAGCTGGGCGTAGGTTATATGTTGGGTATCGCCTTTTTCACCTTCAAAAATGATGGCGGTTTTATCGGCTTTGGT
>JAUVNZ010000336.1 GCA_030599435.1 Gammaproteobacteria bacterium
CAGTCCGCTTTTGAAATCCAGATATTCATTAAGTGTATTAACACTAACATGGGCCAGTAATGCACCCAATAGCGCTAAAATCAGCAAAGACAAACTTATATCCGTATTATTTGCTACAACAGTGCTCAAGCCAAGGAATACACAGACTGGTGTTAATACCAGAAATGGCGCTCTTATTGACTGGGCTGCTACTTTTAATCTCATCATGGGATTGATATTTTTTGTTGTTATGGTTTTAGGGTTAACTGCCATCTGTCGCTTATATACCATTGTTGCTAATTGATGCCGGGATGTTTCCTGATTGATTATAAAACACTTCTGAACTGAATATTTTGCTGGTTGCTTCATGTGCAAAGGTGGTATTATCAGGAACTGTGTGAAATCGCATAAAAAAGTGTGTGATATGACACAAAACTCACGTTCAATTTGATGTAGGTCAAATGCTTTATGGCGCTATCGGGGTATTGTCCCTCCCCTAATGGGGATTCCCCTCAGTAATAATAATTTTGGTATATAAATCGGAGGAAGTCTATGAATACCTTTACCACACGTGCTTTATCAGTGTGTGCTGGACTAGCAATAGGTCTGTCTGTATCGACAGCAGCATGGTCGGCTAAATCACTAGAGCAAGTTATGAAAGATCGTGGTCTGACGCAGAAAGATATTCTTGCTGCAGCAAAGACCTATACACCTACGGGTGGTCGTGATGAATACCTGGCGTTCAGTTCGGGTGGTCAAAGTGGTCATGTTATCGTATATGGCATTCCATCCATGCGTATTTTGAAATACATCGGAGTATTTACCCCGGAGCCATGGCAGGGTTATGGTTTTGATGATGAATCAAAAAGGGTGTTGTACCAGGGTAAGACCGATGGCGAAATCAAATGGGGAGATACCCACCATCCGGGATTTTCTGAAACAAAAGGTGAATACAATGGTAAATACCTGTTTATCAATGACAAAGCCAATCCACGTATCGCAGTCATCGATCTACATGACTTTGAAACCAAGCAGATTGTATCCAATCCTTTCTACAAGTCATCACATGGTGGTGCATTTGTAACACCGAATACAGAATACATCATGTCAGCGGCGCAGTACGCGGCCCCTATCAGCAATGATTTTGTACCTCTGGAAGAGTTCAACGACAAATACCGTGGTGGTGTGACTTACTGGAAATTCGATATGGATAAAGGCCGTATCGATGAAGCAAGTTCATTTACCTTTGAATTGCCACCGTATAGTCAGGATCTTTCTGACGCAGGTAAAGGACCCAGTAATGGTTGGGGTTTCACTAACTCCTTTTGTTCTGAGCGTTATGTAGGTGGTGAAAACCGTCCTCCATTCGAAGCCGGTTGTTCTGCAAAAGACACTGACTTCATGCATGTAACAAACTGGAAAAAAGCCGCTGAACTGGTTGCTGCCGGTAAAGTGAAAAAAGTTAATGGTTCTTACCTGATCAGCATGAAACAGGCGGTTAAAGAAGGTATTTTGTACCTGATTCCTGAGCCTAAGAGTCCTCATGGTGTTGATGTCAGCCCTGACGGAACTCATATCATCGTTGCCGGTAAACTTGATAGCCATGCATGGGTTTATAGCTGGAAAAAGATCAAGGCAGCAATCGATAACAAAAATTTTGAAGGTAAAGATCCTTATGGTATCCCTATCATCTCCCTGAAAAGTGCTTTACATAAACAGGTTCAGGTTGGTTTAGGGCCGCTGCATAACCAATATGATTCCAAAGAATGTGTGGTTTACACCTCTATCTATGTGGATTCAATGATTACCAAGTGGGACTACTGTAAAGGTAAGGTGCTGGATCAGATCCATATCCATTACAATGTAGGTCACCTGATGACAATGGAAGGTGATTCGGCTTCTCCTGACGGTAAATACCTGGTTGCGTTAAACAAGCTGGCGATTGACCGCTTCAATCCTGTTGGTCCGTTGCATCCGCAAAATCATCAGTTGATCGATATCAGTGGTGACAAGATGGAGCTGCTGTATGATATGCCGCTGCCATTAGGCGAGCCCCATTATGTTGTAGCAATCAAAGCGGATAAGCTGAAACCTGCTGTGCGTTACAAGTCTGGCTGGAACAGCCGTACAGACAGTCGCTCAGAATTTAAAACCCGTGCAGGTCGTGAAAAGGTTGTACGTAAAGACGGTGTAGTCCATGTTTATGGAACGGTAATTCGTTCACACATCACCCCTGAGATTATCCAGGTTGAAGAAGGTGAAACCGTTTCTATCCATCTGACTAACCTGGAACGTGCCGAAGATGAAACCCACGGTTTTGCGGTGTATAATGAAAACGTGCAGTTGTCTCTCGAACCGGGTAAAACGGCAACAGCGACATTCAAGGCTGAAAAAGCGGGTGTATACCCTTATTACTGCACAGAGTTCTGTTCTGCGCTTCA
>JAUVNZ010000228.1 GCA_030599435.1 Gammaproteobacteria bacterium
ATACTTCCCGGAAAGCATGGGGGAGCGGGTATACTATCACCCCGTAGAACGTGGCCTGGAGCTCAAAATAGCTGAGCGTTTGGCGTATCTCAGACAGTTAGATAAAGGCCGGTTTGATAAAATATCAGCCGATCAGGCCACGCCAAATGAAAACTGACAATATGCGGAATCACAAACATTGATGCAGACGCTGGCTATTGCAGGTGGTGGCGCCATTGGTGCCTTGCTACGGTACTGGATGTCGACAGGTATTACTCACTTGTTGGGGCGAGGTTTTCCGTACGGCACTCTGGTGGTAAATGTTCTGGGTTCTTTGTTGATGGGATTTTTGTACATTATGTTGATTGATAAATTATCACTGGGCCCAGTTTGGCGTGCTGCCCTTTTGGTTGGTTTGTTGGGAGCATTTACTACGTTTTCCACTTTCTCCATTGAAACCCTTAATTTGATGGAGCAGGGTGAGTTGATAAAAGCGTTGCTGAATGTCGTGCTCAGTGTCGTATTGTGTTTGTTTGCTGCCTGGATCGGTGTGTTGGCAGGGAGAACGATATGACCCTTTTTATTTTAAAGGAAGTGAAGTGACTACTACGGAAGTGCTAATGGTGCGAGTGTATCTCACCGAAGCTGAGACGCATCTTGAGTCTTTGTTAAAAGAGCTTAACGACGAAGGTAAAGTGCGTGGGGTAACTGTATTCCGGGGCATTGCGGGTTTTGGAAAATCTGGCACTATTCATTCTTCCTCGTTACTGGATATGTCTCTGGATCTACCCGTGGTGGTGGAATTTTTTGATGAACCTGTCAAGGCACAGGCTATGGTTGATGAGCTTTATAAAAAAGTTGGCCCGGGGCACATTGTTACCTGGCCAGCACAGCTTGCAGTTGATTGATGACAATTAGAATTTAAGCTGGTAGGAAGACGGAAACATAATGATTGATCCAAAATTAATTCGTGCAGACCTCCCTGGTGTTGTGAAAAATTTATCTCGTCGAGGGTTCAAGTTAAGCCTGGGTAAGGTGGCAGTGCTTGAAACGCGACGTAAAGATTTGCAGGTTAAAACACAAGAGTTACAAAGTTTGCGCAATAATAGCTCCAAGGCAATTGGTAAGGCTAAGGCAAATGGTGAAGATACCAAGCCATTGTTTGCCGCAGTGGCAGAGATAGGCGACAAGTTAAAAGATGCAGAAGCAGAATTAAAGGAAGTACAGGAGAAGCTGGATGAGATTCTTATTGGTGTTCCCAATCTTCTTCATTCCAGCGTGCCGGAAGGTATTGATGAAAATGATAATGAAGTAGTTCGATCCTGGGGTGAGAAACCTGAATTTGATTTTATCGCCAAAGATCATGTGGATTTAGGTGAAGATTTAGATCAGATGGATTTCGAGACTGCTGCAAAAATCTCCGGGAGTCGTTTTGGTTTGTTATGTGGCCATTTGGCGCGTATGCACCGGGCACTTATACAGTACATGTTAGATACGCACACGACCGAACATGGATACACAGAAACTTATATACCCTATCTGGTCAATGAGGAAAGCTTGCGTGGTACTGGTCAGTTACCCAAGTTTGAAAAAGACCTGTTCAAGATGGAGGGAGGTGTTTATTACCTGATACCTACTGCAGAAGTTCCTCTAACGAATATTGTTCGCGATGTTATTATTGAAAGTAGCTACATGCCTCGTAAGTTTGTTGCTCATACGCCATGTTTCCGCAGCGAGGCTGGCTCATATGGTAAAGATACTCGCGGTATGATTCGCCAGCATCAGTTTGAAAAAGTTGAATTAGTGCAAGTTGTGCGTCCACAGGATTCTTACGACGTTTTGGAAGAGTTAACAGGGCATGCGGCAAATATACTTGAGGCGTTAAAATTACCATACCAGGTGGTAAACCTATGTTCAGGAGATGTCGGATTTTCAAGTGCGAAAACTTATGATCTGGAAGTGTGGTTGCCAGGTCAGAATGCTTATCGTGAAATTTCTTCCTGTTCTAATTTTGAGGATTTCCAGGCAAGGCGCATGTTGGCGCGCATGCGTGATCCAGAAACTAATAAACCTGTTCTTGTTCATACGGTCAATGGATCCGGTTTAGCGGTTGGCCGTACCCTCGTGGCTGTTATGGAAAACTACCAAAATGAGGATGGTAGCATCACTGTGCCAGATGTTTTACAACCTTATATGAATGAACTGGAAGTTATACCCGCCCCAACTAAAGAAAATTAAAGAAAGGAAAGTTAAAGATTGGTGCTATTCATTTTTACTTTTCGACTGAATGAGAAAGTTGCATGAAGTATTTCCCCGTATTTTTTGATATTAACAACAAACGCTGTCTGGTGGTGGGTGGTGGTGATGTGGCTGCTCGAAAGGTGGCACTTATGTTTCGTGCCGGGGCACAAATCACTGTGGTATCGCCTGAATTATGTGAGAGTTTGCAAAATCGCCTGGCCAATAAAGAGATAATTTATGAGGCGCGTAATTTTGAAAATAACGATCTCGAAGCTTGCGCATTAATTGTTGCAGCAACTGATGACCAGGCTGTCAACAAACAAGTTTCTGATTTGGCACATTCAAAATGTATTCCAGTGAATGTGGTTGATCAACCAGATTTATGCAGTTTCATCGTACCATCGATAATTGATCGTTCACCTGTACAAGTTGCGGTGTCTACTGGTGGTGCCTCTCCAGTGTTAGCACGTTTATTACGTGCCCGTCTTGAAACCATGATTCCATCATCATATGGCCGCCTTGCTGAACTGATGAATGAGTTTCGCGACAAGGTTAAGGAAAAGATTACTACAGAGGGTAAACGACGTCGTTTTTGGGAAGATGTCGCGCAAGGCTCTATCGCTGAAATGATTTTTTCTGGCAAGGAAAAAGCTGCGCGAGATGCAATGCGTGATGCTGTTGATGAAGCGCAAGCTTCTGAGGGTGATCGTGGCGAGGTTTATCTTGTGGGTGCTGGCCCAGGTGATCCTGATCTGTTGACCTTCCGTGCTTTACGTTTATTACAGCAAGCAGATGTGATTGTTTATGATCGCCTGGTGTCAGAAGAAATCCTGG
This sequence comes from Gammaproteobacteria bacterium, assembly GCA_030599435.1. The sequence continues at coordinate 3,055 of JAUVNZ010000228.1, forward strand.
ATATGGCAAGGCGTGATGCTGATCTGGTTTATGTAGGAAAAGAACGTGATAAACATACCCTGCCACAAGATGATATAAATCAGTTGTTGGCCAGAGTGGCTAAAAGTGGCAAGCGTGTATTGCGTCTGAAGGGCGGGGACCCGTTTATTTTCGGTCGTGGTGGCGAGGAAATTGAAACTCTGATGCAAGAGGGTGTGAATTTTCAGATAGTGCCTGGCATAACGGCTGCGGCGGGCGCTGCTTCTTATGCTGGTATTCCTTTAACACATCGGAACTATGCGCAATCGGTCACTTTTGTTACTGGCCATCTTAAAGATGGCAGTATGAACCTTAATTGGGAAGCGTTGGCGCATGAGAATCAGACCCTGGTGGTTTATATGGGCCTGCTAGGGGTTAAAACTTTATGTTCTAAATTAATAGAGCATGGTCTTTCAGAAAA
>JAUVNZ010000388.1 GCA_030599435.1 Gammaproteobacteria bacterium
AAACGATACGCTTGGCCATGATGTGGGCGATCAGTTACTGAAGGATGTAGGCGTTAGGCTGAAAAATGCATTACGTAACATAGATACGGTGGGCCGCCTTGGTGGTGATGAATTTGCTATTATTTTCCCGGGAGTGGGAGAGGAGTATGCAATAACCGTAGCAAACAAGCTGGTACATATATTTAACGAACCATTCACGCATAAAGGCATGAGTTTATCGATTGGTACAAGCATTGGAATTGCGGTTTATCCCCAGCATGGTGATGACCCCCTTACGCTGTTAAAAAGGGCAGATGTAGCGATGTATGTGGCAAAGAATGATAACTGCGGATACTTTGTCTATGACGCCGCTGAAGATAAATATAGTACACGACGTCTGGCATTGACGGGCGAGCTTCGCAATGCCATTCAAAATGATAATTTGGTGCTCCATTATCAGCCAATCATTGAGCTTGCTTCCGGAAATATTGTTCGTGCCGAGGCATTGGTGCGGTGGTTACATCCGGAACGGGGGCTGATCTTACCAGCGGACTTCATTCCGTTGATGGAGCAGACAGGTTTTATCAACATGTTGTCGCAGTGGGTGCTGAACAACACATTCAAGCAGCAAGAACTACTGAGCAATTCTGGACATAATATTGGTTTAGCAGTGAACCTGTCTATTCATAATCTGAAAGATCCGGAATTTTCTGACAAGCTTTTTGAATTGTTAGAAGAAAATAAAAAATATATAAGCAAGCTGATTCTGGAAGTAACAGAAACTGCAGTTATGACGGATTCAAGTTACATTACAAAAATTATTTCCCGGCTCAAAAAAATGAAAGTGAAACTTTCTATTGATGACTTTGGTATTGGTTATTCATCGCTTTCAAGGCTAAAGAAACTACCTGTATCCGAGGTAAAAATAGACAGAACTTTTGTAATTGGCATGCTGGCCAATAAAGATGATGCAGTAATTGTTAAATCTACCATTGACCTTGCCCACAACCTGGGGCTTAAAGTTGTTGCCGAAGGCGTAGAAAACCAGGAATCAATGGACATATTAATAGGACTTGGTTGTGATATGGCACAGGGCATGTACATCACAGAACCCCTTGATATCGATCATTTCTTCGACTTTATAAATAAAAGCCAATCATCTAAAAGAAAATCACAAATATAATTATTAAAAATTAAATCGGCTAGCAAGCAGGGCTGATGACTAGAATCTAAGCTCAAGCGCATTACATAAAAATTTCATTAATGGTACGGCGCTTTCAAATGATTTACTGACATTGCTTAATAATCTGCTTGATAGAATTTGTTTGTTATCCAGGCTGGAAATAGCAATAAAATCCTTTCTTTTCAGATCATCAAGTAAGGGGTGATTTTTATCATAGCCGCGAGGGGCATTACTCAGTGACTCTCCTGCCAATTCAAATTTTCTTTTAAATTTTTTATCCTGGCTGGCTATTATCCAGGCTTTACTCTTTTCTACGATAGCCGTCCGCAGGGTTGCCAGTGTCTGGCTATCGGGCCGCCATATGCCTGCACCCAAAAAATTATTACCAGGTTCAATATGCAGGTAAAATCCGGGGGCGTGTATATCTTTTCCCAGTTCGTGACGAAACTGAATACCAATATTCGTTTTATAGGGACTTTTATCTTTACTAAAACGTACGTCGCGATGTACGCGCATTAAGGAACCGCCCATTTTTCTGGGTATGGCGACAAAGTGGGGAGAAATGGACTCTAAGCCATCAATCATATCAGTAATAAAATCCAGGGCAGGCGAACGGATCAAAT
>JAUVNZ010000246.1 GCA_030599435.1 Gammaproteobacteria bacterium
GGCACGGAAATGGTCATGCCTGGCGACAACGTCAACATGAAAGTGAAACTGATTGGCCCGATTGCCATGGAAGAAGGTCTACGCTTTGCGATTCGCGAAGGTGGCCGTACCGTGGGTGCAGGCGTGGTTGTAAAGATTATTGAATAACGGCAAATCAAAAGGGAAAAGCGATGCCTTTCCCTTTTATTTTTCCTCTATATCTGAATTTTAAAGGTTAACGAAAATGGCAGCAGGACAATGAATTCGAATTCGTTTAAAGGCTTTTGATCATCGTTTAATTGATCAGTCTGCAAAGGAGATCGTTGAGACCGCAAAACGTACGGGTGCTCAAATTAAAGGACCTATTCCGCTGCCGACCAAAAAGGAACGTTGGACAGTATTGACTTCTCCGCATGTTAATAAAGATGCGCGTGATCAATATGAGTTACGTACTCACAAGCGTTTGATGGATATCGTGGATCCTACAGATAAAACAGTAGATGCACTAATGAAGCTCGATTTAGCTGCTGGTGTGGACGTCCAAATCAAATTGGGCTAACACGCAGAGCATTAAAGAATATTTGAAACAAACACTATAAAAGATTTTGGTACTGATTAATCAGTACGAGGTAGAGGAAAAAACGATGACCATTGGAATTGTCGGCCGCAAAGCAGGAATGACCCGCATCTTTACTGAAGATGGCGTTTCTATTCCAGTGACCGTGATTGAAATGGAGCCAAACCGCGTAACCCAGATGAAAACTCTGGATACCGATGGCTACCGTGCAGTACAGGTAACGACCGGAAGTCGCCGTCCGTCTCGTGTGAACAAAGCAGCTGCCGGACATTACGCCAAAGCAGGTGTCGATGCTGGTCGTGGATTGTGGGAGTTTCGTCTTGCTGACGGCGAAGGTGAAGAATTGGCAGCTGGTTCAACGATTGGCGTTGATATTTTTTCTGAAGGCCAAAAAGTTGATGTCATCGGTAACAGTATTGGTAAGGGTTATGCGGGTGTTATCAAGCGCTATAACTTTGGTATGCAGGATGCGACCCATGGTAACTCGCTGTCACATCGTGCAGTAGGTTCTATTGGTATGGGGCAAAATCCTGGCCACGTTATTAAAGGTAAGAAGATGGCTGGGCACATGGGTGATGCACGCACTACCAATGAAAACCTGGAAGTCGTTCGTGTTGATGCTGAACGCAACCTTCTTCTTGTTAAGGGCGCAGTGCCTGGTGCAAAGGGTGGTGATCTTATGGTCCGCCCAGCAATGAAATCGAATTGAGAGACTGAATCATGGATTTAAAATTGACAACAGCGACAGGTAAAGCCTCCACAAAAAAAGTGGCAGTCTCTGATGCGAATTTTGGTCGCGAGTTTAATGAGGCGTTAATCCATCAGGTTGTGACAGCTTATCTTGCTGGTGGCCGCAAGGGCACACGTAAGACCAAGAGTCGTTCTGATGCAAGTGGTGGTGGAGCAAAACCCTGGCGCCAAAAAGGTACAGGCCGTGCGCGTGCAGGGACTATCCGTAGCCCAATATGGCGTTCGGGTGGTCACACATTTGCTTTGAGGCCTCAGGACCATTCACAGAAAGTGAATAAAAAAATGTATCGCAGTGCGATGCAGTCCATTTTGTCTGAGTTAGTGAGACAGGATCGTTTGTCTGTTGTGGACAAGTTTGATGTAAAAGGACCCAAGACTAAAGAATTAGTTAAAAAGCTGGCTGGAATGAATTTTACCAGCGGCGTTATTGTTACTGATGATGCCACTAATGATCTTTTCCTCTCGGCTCGTAACTTGAATAACGTGACTGTGCTTGAAATCGGTGATTTGAATCCGGTAAGTCTGGTTGGCAGCGAAAGTGTCGTGATTACCGTGGGTGCTATTCAAAAGATTGAGGAGATGCTCGGATGAATCAAGAGCGAATCATGAAAGTATTACTTGGCCCGCACGTAACTGAAAAGGCCGCTGTTATTGGTGAGTCCAGTAATCAGTATGTATTCCAGGTAATACCTGATGCAACCAAGCCTGAAATTAAGAAGGCTGTTGAAACTTTATTCGAAGTAGAAGTCGATGCTGTTCGCGTGACTAACGTGAAGGGCAAAGTGAAACGTTCCGGAGCACGTTTGGGGCGTCGCAAAGACTGGAAAAAAGCATATGTCCGTGTGAAAGACGGTCAGACTATTGATTTTATGGGTGGCGAATAGCCTACCAGATGAGAAGCGGAGTTAAGTAAGCATGGCAATTCTTAAAGCAAAACCGACATCTCCTGGTCGTCGCTTTGTGGTTCAGGTAACCAATCCTGATCTCCACAAGGGCGAGCCTTATGCGCCGTTGTTGGAAAAGAAATCACGCACTGGTGGTCGTAATAACCAGGGCCGTATTACCACCCGTCATCGTGGTGGCGGTCATAAACAGCATTATCGTGTTATTGATTTTAAGCGTGACAAAGATGGTATAACCGGGCGTGTAGAACGTCTGGAATATGATCCGAACCGTAGCGCTCATATTGCGCTGGTTCTTTATGCAGATGGCGAGCGCCGTTACATCATTGCCCCCAAGGGTGTTGAGGCCGGCACAGAAATTATGTCTGGTGCTGAAGCACCAATTAAGCCGGGTAACTGTTTAACATTACGGGGTATCCCAGTGGGTTCGGTTGTTCACTGTATTGAATTAAAGCCTGGCAAAGGTGCACAGATGATTCGCAGTGCCGGCGCATCAGCGCAACTGGTTGCTCGTGAAGGCGAATACACCACTTTACGTTTACGCTCTGGCGAAATGCGCAAGGTACATGTTGATTGCCGTGCTGTACTCGGTGAAGTAGGAAATAGTGAGCATAATTTGCGTAAATTGGGTAAAGCCGGCGCGACACGCTGGCGTGGTGTACGCCCGACTGTTCGTGGTGTTGCCATGAACCCGGTAGATCACCCGCATGGTGGTGGTGAAGGACGTACCTCTGGTGGTCGTCATCCAGTTTCACCCTGGGGTACTCCTACGAAGGGTTATAAAACACGTAGTAATAAACGTACCGACGGCATGATTTTGCGTCGTCGCAAAGCCAAGTAATTAAGAACGCTAACATTAAGAAGTTATAGAAGAGAGAGCTAGTATCGTGCCACGTTCAATTAAAAAAGGGCCTTTCGTCGATTTGCACCTCAAGAAAAAGGTGCAGGAAGCTGCGGAAAGCAATAGCAGAAAACCAATCAAGACCTGGTCTCGACGTTCCATGGTGCTTCCAGACATGTTGGGCCTGACTATTGCCGTGCACAACGGTCGTCAGCACATGCCTGTTTTTATCACAGAAGACATGGTGGGATATAAACTTGGCGAATTTGCACC
>JAUVNZ010000061.1 GCA_030599435.1 Gammaproteobacteria bacterium
GATGATAAAATATTAATCGACCCTGGTTTTGGATTCGGCAAAACAGTTGATCATAATTTATCATTAGTAAACAGGCTGGCGGAGTTTTCTGATCTTGATAAACCTGTTTTGATGGGGGTGTCTCGAAAATCTACCATTGGCACTCTGACTGGAAGACCCGTTGATCAACGCTTAGCTGGAAGCGTTGCATTGACTGTACTTTGTTGTTTGTCAGGCACAAAAATTATTCGGACTCATGATGTTGCTGCAACGGTCGATGCTATAACTATGACAGCTGCTGTTATGAATGCTAACTAGCTGGAAATTGAACAAACACACGCATTTGCCTACTAACAAAAGAGCGTAACAGGAAGCGGGCATGAAGAAAAAATATTTTGGTACAGACGGCATACGCGGCACAGTGGGTGAGGGTTCGATCAACCCGGCATTCATGCTTAAACTGGGCTGGGCGGTAGGTCGTGTGCTGGCTACCGAAAACAAAGGGAAAGTTTTAATCGGTAAGGACACACGTATATCCGGTTATATGTTTGAGTCAGCACTTGAAGCAGGGCTGACAGCAGCTGGCATAGACAGTCTTTTATTAGGCCCGATGCCAACACCTGCAGTAGCTTATCTAACTCGCACCCTTCATGCCGATGCGGGTATTATTATAAGTGCTTCCCACAACGCGTATCCAGATAACGGTATTAAATTCTTTTCATCTGAAGGCACAAAATTATCAGATGAGGTTGAGTTGGCCATTGAAGCCGAACTTGAAAAAGAAATGGAGTGCGTTGATTCATCTTCACTTGGAAAAGCTGAGCGCGTTGGAGATGCGGCTGGACGCTATATCGAATTTTGTAAAAGCACCATACCTTTTTCATTTAGTCTGAAAGGCATGTCTATCGTTATTGATTGTGCTCACGGTGCAACGTATCACATTGGCCCCAGAGTCCTTGATGAGCTAGGAGCTACGGTTTTTACCATAGGAACCGAACCTGATGGCCTGAATATCAATAAAGAATGTGGTTCGACCAATCCGGAATCTTTACAAAAAGCTGTGCTGCAATACGGCGCGGATCTGGGCATTGCGCTCGATGGTGATGGCGATCGCCTCATCATGGTCGACCACAAAGGTGAAATAGTAGATGGTGATGAAATCCTCTACATTATTGCCCGCTCACGCCTGGCAGAAGGTGCTTTACCCAATGCCGTAGTGGGAACCTTGATGAGCAATCTTGGCCTGGAAGTAGCGCTAAATCGCGATGGAATTGATTTTAAACGTGCCAATGTCGGCGATCGTTATGTGATGGAAGTGCTTAACCAGGAAGGCTGGACTGTGGGCGGGGAATCTTCGGGCCATATTATCTGTCTGGATCGCACCACCACTGGCGACGGCATCGTGGCGGCATTGCAGGTATTGCACGCTGTGCAGAAATCCGGGTTAACACTTTACGAACTGAAATCTGGCATGACCAAATTCCCGCAAACCATGATAAATGTTCGTGTGAGCGGCAAAGTAGATCTGGATGGTTCTGATGTTATCCAACAGGCAGTAAAAGATGCAGAAAATGAGCTTGGAGATCGGGGAAGAGTGCTATTAAGACCTTCAGGCACAGAACCTCTGGTTCGTGTGATGATTGAGGGAGAAGATGGAAAACTGGTCAAACGTCTGACGAATGAGCTCGCAAAAGTCGTTGAAGATGCCTTGACTGCCTAAAACGCCTCAAATAAGGCGGAAAATGAACGCCAGTTTGTCTTTTTGTCCCTGCCCAGTTAGTATTTGCGCCCTGTTTTTCCGTGAATTTTCGAGAATATGATTGGAGCCCACTCTGGGCTTAAATTCTGGGCCCAAAGTAGAGGAGTAGTGCATGCGTCAAATATTCGTAGCCGGCAACTGGAAGATGAATGGTTCTCTGGAAGCGAATCAGAAGCTTATTGATGGTATGAAAGCGGGCGTTTCTGCTGGCCTTTCTAATGGCATGAACGCTGAAGTAGCGGTTTGCCCTCCTGCTGTGTATCTCCCCCAGATTGCTGATCTACTCGCAGGGAGCGACATATCCTGGGGTGGTCAGGATGTCTGCGAACAGGAGTCAGGTGCATATACCGGCCAGATTTCCGCTGCAATGCTGCTCGAGATGAAATGTAAGTACGTTATTGTGGGGCACTCTGAACGTCGCACACTGAACGGAGAAAGCGACAAACTGGTCGCTGAAAAATACGCGGCAGCGTTAAATGCTGGTCTCAAGCCCATTCTTTGTATTGGTGAATTGCTTGAAGAGCGAGAATCAGGTGATACGGAAGCCGTCGTGGCACGACAGTTAAATGCAGTATTGGACAAAGTGGGTATCGAAGGCGTAGGCGCAGGCGTTATTGCCTATGAGCCAGTTTGGGCAATAGGGACTGGTAAAACTGCCTCACCACAGCAAGCTCAGGATGTACATGCCTTCATACGCAAGATATTGGTCGAGAAAGATGCCAATGTCGCTGAAAAGGTACAAATTCTCTACGGTGGTAGCGTTAAACCAGACAATGCGACCGAATTATTCGCCATGACAGACATAGATGGCGGACTCATTGGCGGAGCTGCTTTGGACGCTGAAAGCTTTCTGGGGATCTGCCGCGCAGGTTAACAGGTAAGCCACCGTTAACTGCTTTTAATGTTAAAAGGTAATAATATCTCTTAACTAACTTATATTTAACACTTTATTGAGTAAATAAAATGGAATCTGCATTATTAATCGTTCACATCCTGGTAGCCCTTGGCATTGTTGGCCTGGTGCTTATCCAGCACGGTAAAGGTGCTGATGCTGGAGCTGCTTTTGGAGCCGGAGGCGCCGGCGGCGCATCAGGCTCTGTATTCGGATCACAGGGTTCGGGTAATTTCCTGTCACGATCAACCGGCGTACTGGCAACAGTATTCTTCCTCACTAGCTTGTCCCTGGCCTACATGGCAAAAAATGTAGAGGGTGAAAAAAGTCTCATGGAACGCGTACAGGATGAAGCTCCCGTCGTACAAACAGAACCTGAAAAGGATAAATCTGACGCGCCTATGGTTCCGGAATCAATGGCGCCAGAATCAGGTATGTCAAAATCTGAAATACCCAGCACACCCGAGTCAGATAGCAAATCGGATGTACCGTCTGATGTTCCACCTAGTACGCCAAGCAAGCCATAGTACAGATATTAGTACTACCTCAACTTGTTAAAGTTTAATTACCAAAATAATGCCGATGTGGTGAAATTGGTAGACACGCCATCTTGAGGGGGTGGTAGCGTAAGCTGTGCCGGTTCGACTCCGGCCATCGGCACCAAATATCTTGCATAAAAAACTACAGCTATTTAATTTCAATGAGTAATGTGCCGGCACAGTTACCTGTGCTGCTGATTCGTGCCATCCTTGGCACGAACCCTACGGGCGCACTTTGTGCGTCCTGTTTTACTCCAGGTAAAACAGTCGACTCCGGCCATCGGCACCACACACTTTCTATAACAAAACGTTACTGTTTAATTTCGATCTGTAATGTACCGGCACAGTACCCGTGCTGTTGATTCAACCATGCAGCACAGGCGCAAACCCTTTGGGCAGGTTCGCTGTCCTGGTCTGATCCGGGCAGATCAGTCTATGCAAAATGCCAATTCCAGCTGTAGGCACCATATTTTTCTCCTCATATCAAGCAATTTTATAGGTCAGCTTGGTGCAATAACCTACTGATTCATAAAGGTTATTTGACTCTCAAACGTCCTTGACAAGCCCTTTTAATCTACTCTAAACTCGGTGGTTCGCGTGTACGATTTGTGTCAGTTAGCTGTCCTGTCGTTCGGGGGAGTGTTTCAATTGCACAAATGCCCATTTAGCTACAAGAGGCAGCAGCAGTAACACTAGTTAACTGTCAGGGTTAGGCGCGTTAAGCACAATAATTAAATAATAATAATTAAAAGTAGTACTCAAAATAGTACTTAGGGGTGGGACTCTAGCCACATGCTTGAAAATTATTTACCAATCTTGGTGTTTTTGGCGCTGGGCCTGTCTTTTGGCGTAGTACCTATTTTGGCCGCCAGGCTACTGGGGCCGAATCGTCCTGACAGTGCCAAGCTTTCACCTTACGAGTGCGGCTTTGAAGCTTTTGAAGACACTCGCATGAAATTCGATGTACGGTTTTATTTGGTCGCCATCCTGTTTATCATTTTTGATCTCGAAATTGCTTTTCTTTTCCCCTGGGCGGTTGTTTTGCAGGACATTGGCTGGTTTGGCTTCTGGGCCATGTTTGTGTTCCTCGGAATTTTGGTAATTGGTTTTATATACGAATGGAAGAAGGGAGCGCTGGAATGGGAATAGAAGGCAAGCTACCTCAAGGTGTAGTCACTACGACAGCCGATGCCGTCATTAATTGGGCACGCACAGGTTCACTTTGGCCAATGACTTTTGGTCTGGCTTGTTGTGCAGTAGAAATGATGCAGGCTGGCGCATCACGTTACGATCTTGATCGCTTCGGCATCATCTTTCGTCCCAGCCCAAGACAGTCTGATGTAATGATAGTTGCTGGCACTCTGGTTAACAAAATGGCGCCGGCACTACGCAAGGTTTATGACCAGATGTCAGAGCCTCGTTGGGTTATTTCCATGGGCTCATGTGCAAATGGTGGTGGTTATTATCACTATTCCTATTCTGTAGTAAGAGGCTGTGACCGAATTGTCCCTGTCGATATTTATGTACCGGGTTGTCCACCCACAGCAGAAGCATTGTTGTATGGCATCCTGCAATTACAAAATAAAATACGACGTACCAGCACTATAGCCCGTTAAATATTAATTCTTACTTACCAATATTACAGTAGAAATTAAGAGAACTATTCACACATGAGCAATGTTACAGACAAACTTATTGCAAGCATCAAAGAACATTTCGATGATTCTATTGCCGTAAGCGTTGCCTATGATGAAGTAACAATGATTGTGGATAGCGAAAACATCGTACAAGTCTGCACAGACCTGCGTGACAAACCTAAGCTGGCATTCGAAGAGCTAATCGATTTGTGCGGAGTCGACTATTTAACATTTGGCCAGGTTGAGTGGGAAACAGGCTCAGCAACTGGTAGTGGTTTTAGCCGAGGTGTAGCAAAAACTGAAGAACCTTCAGGTGAACAGGTTAGCAGTCATCGGTTTGCGGTGGTTTATCATCTTTTATCATTAAAAAATAATTGTCGTCTGCGTGTTAAAACATATCTGTCCGAAGATGAGCCAGTATTGGATTCGGTAGTCGATGTATGGGCAGGTGCTAACTGGTTTGAACGTGAAGCATTTGATTTATTTGGCATCATGTTTAGAAGCCACCCAGATCTCCGCCGCATACTCACAGACTATGGATTTATTGGCCATCCTTTCCGCAAAGATTTTCCATTAATTGGCAATGTTGAAATGCGTTACGATACTGTGAAAAAACGTGTTATATACGAGCCTGTCAGCATTGAACCCAGAACGCTGGTACCAAAAGTTATTCGTGATGACCAAGCAGCTGAACAGGCGAGTGAATAATCATGCCTGAAATACGCAACTACACGTTAAATTTCGGTCCGCAGCATCCTGCCGCTCATGGTGTGTTGCGTTTGGTTTTGGAAATGGATGGTGAAACCATCGACCGTGCTGATCCCCATATTGGCCTGTTACATCGTGCTACAGAAAAACTGGCAGAATCGAAACCTTATAACCAAAGCATTCCTTACATGGATCGACTCGATTATGTATCCATGATGAGCAATGAACATGCCTATGTCATGGCGATAGAAAAAATGCTCGGTGTTACACCGCCAATACGCGCCCAATACATCAGGGTTATGTTTGATGAAATAACTCGAATCCTCAATCACCTAATGTGGCTGGGTACTCATGCGCTTGATGTTGGTGCCATGACTATATTCCTTTATGCATTCCGTGAACGTGAAGACCTGATGGATATGTATGAGTGTGTATCCGGCGCGCGTATGCATGCGGCATATTATCGCCCAGGTGGTGTTTATCGGGATCTACCTGAAGAAATGCCACAATACGAAACATCCAGATGGCATAACCAGAAAGAAGTGGATCGTCTTAATGAAAATCGACAGGGCAGTTTGATAAATTTTATTGATGATTTCACCAAACGTTTCCCCGGCCGAGTTGATGAATACGAAACACTGTTAACCGAAAACCGAATCTGGAAACAACGTACTGTTGGTATAGGTGTGGTATCTCCTGAGCGTGCATTACAACTTGGTTTTACCGGGCCAATGTTGCGAGGTTCAGGTGTTGAATGGGATCTACGTAAAAAACAATCTTATGAAGTATACGATCAACTGGATTTTGACATTCCTGTTGGCTCTACCGGCGACAGCTACGATCGCTATCTTGTGCGCATTGAAGAAATGCGTCAATCGAACAAAATAATTAAACAGTGCGTGGACTGGCTGGATACCCATCCTGGCCCTGTAATGCTGGCCGACCATAAACTAACGCCTCCAAATCGAGAAAGTATGAAGGGCGATATGGAGTCACTTATCCATCACTTTAAACTGTTTACTGAAGGTTATGTATTACCAGAAGGCGAAGTGTATACCTCGGTTGAACATCCCAAGGGGGAGTTCGGTATTTATCTAGTATCTGATGGCTCTAACAAACCGTACCGTTTAAAAATACGCGCACCGGGTTTTGCGCACCTGTCATCGCTTGATGAAATGGTTCGCGGACATATGCTGGCAGATGTTGTCGCCATCATTGGTACGCAGGATATTGTATTTGGAGAAATCGATCGATAATGGCTGTTGTAATGGATACCAACAAAACTAATTTGTTATTGGCTGAATCACTCGCCGAAATAGATCTGTGGGTAAAAAAATACCCGCCAGAACAAAAACAGTCTGCGTGTATGGCTGCGTTACGCATTGCACAGGAAAACAATGGTGGTTTTTTAACTGAGCCTCTGATGGATGCCGTAGCAGATTACCTGGAAATGCCGCGTATCTCTGTTTATGAAGTGGCCACCTTCTACTCAATGTACGAATTAACACCCGTGGGTAAACACAAAATATGCATTTGTACCAACATCTCCTGCATGCTTTGTGGATCCGATGACGTAGTGGCGCATTTTAAAAAACGTTTAGGTATTGGTTTGGGTGAAACTACTGAAGATGGCCGTATTACATTAAAAGAAGTTGAATGTTTAGGTGCCTGTGTAGATGCGCCAATGCTTCAAATCGACAAAAAATATTATGAGCATCTTACTCCCGAAACAATCGACGCTATTCTTGATGGGTTGGACTAATCTTTTGAGTTATTAAATACATGACTAACGAAGTTTGTTTTAAAAACCAGCATCTTGATAAACCATGGACTTTGGAAACCTACCAAAGTGCTGGTGGTTATGATGTATGGAAAAAAATACTAAAAGAACAAACTCCAGCGGATGATATTATCGCTGAATTAAAAACGTCTGCTTTACGCGGGCGAGGTGGTGCGGGTTTCCCTACAGGACTTAAGTGGAGCTTCATGCCCAGAAATACCCCCGGGCAAAAATACATTGTATGTAATTCAGATGAAGGCGAGCCGGGCACGTGCAAGGATCGCGACATCTTGCGCTTTAATCCTCATGCATTAGTTGAAGGCATGGCAATCGCGGCGTACACCATTGGTGCAACAGCGGGTTACAACTATATCCGCGGTGAGTTCTGGGAACCTTACGAACGTTTTCAGGCTGCTATTGATGAAGCCTACGCAGCCGGTTTCCTCGGCAAAAACATCATGGGCACCGGGATGGATTTTGATCTATACATTCATCTGGGTGGTGGTGCTTATATTTGCGGTGAAGAAACAGCTTTACTGGAATCCCTTGAAGGGAAAAAAGGCCAGCCTCGTTTCAAACCACCATTCCCTGCAAGTTTTGGTTTATATGGTAGACCA
>JAUVNZ010000219.1 GCA_030599435.1 Gammaproteobacteria bacterium
CGTGCATTCATACTCATAAATTGGCATTTCTGCCTCCTGACAACTAATGTTCTTCTACTTTCTATTACCTATCATGCCCTGACAAACAAATTTGGGGGCAAATACAGCATATTCAACCGATCATTATACCCGCCCACTCTGCTGTAAACACTATTTTTTAACCGTCCAAAATGCAGTAAAAAACTGCTAGACTATCCGCCATTCAACAGCAGCCAACATAATACGAGCACCACATGACCGAACAATTAACGCATTTTAATGGCATCAAACTTACCACAGAGAATAAATGCGGCTTTTGTGAGGGTGCTCTGTGCTGCACCTACTATACAGAGCAACTGGAAACACCAAAGTCCATGCACGACTTTGACCATTTATTGTGGATGATCTCCCATGCGGATACTCGTATCTATAAAGACGATGAAGGCTGGTACCTGTTGGTACTGAGAAAATGTCTACACCTGCAAAGCGATGGTCGCTGCGGAATTTACGAAGAACGGCCCAGTGTGTGTCGCGACCACTCCAATGATTTTTGTGAGTTCGACCAACCCGCCGATGAAGGTTTTGATCTCTTTTTTGAAGATTATCGATCACTGGAAAAATACTGTCGCAAGCGTTACAAAACCTGGAGCAAACGTTTCAAAATCTTTGATGAAATGGAAGATGCCTGATCAGGCTCCTTACTTCTGGATGTTGTCTGTCACAGGTAAAATATCTACAAAACTACGAATCGCGTCAAATTCTTCCACATCCTTGTCCGGTGCATGGGTGTCTGGCTTATGAATACATAATAAATGCGCCACACCCGCTTCTTGTGCAGAACGTAGAACAGGTAAGCTATCGTCCACCAGCAAAGTACTTTCAGGTTCAAAAGGCTCTACAGTTTTCAATAAACTCCAGAATTCAGGATCTTCTTTGGGGCGACCAAAATCATGAGCACAAAGGACAGCATCCAGGTGACCCGCTAACTGGGTACGATCCATTTTTAACGCCAAACTTTTCATGTGGGCGTTTGTAACCAGTACGGCACGCCGGCCACTATCGCGTAGCTCGGCCAAAAATTCCACCACAAAAGGATGCACTGCTATCAGGTGATCCACCTCTTCTTTTAATGCAGCAATATCCATACCCAACTGATCGGACCAGTAATCGATACAGTACCAGTCCATGGTGCCCTCAACTTCCTTGTAGCGAGACAATAATTCTGCTCTTGCATCTTCCAGAGACATGCCTTTCGCTTCCGCAAAACGACGCGGCATGTGTTCCAGCCAGAAGTGATTATCGAAATGTAAATCCAGTAATGTACCGTCCATATCCAGTAGAACGGTTTTGATCTGTTTCCAGTTAATCATGAACTATACCCATAAACCTCAAACTCCCTTTATGCCACCAAACCTCTTTGTATCTTAAAGCGATAGTGCATAACGTATCAAAAACTCCTATTATCCTATTATTAAGATCTCGTACCATGTTTATTGAAAAAGCTAACAAAGCTAATATAAAGAAATACGACGATGACAAGCTGCGATTCGACAAATGATAACAAAACTACAGCGCCCAGAAAGGCCATCTGTCCAATTAATGGCCTCAGTTATTCAAGGGTAAAACCTAAAACCATTCTTCATCAGGTTAAGAAACCATGGCAACTAAACCTGCTCGACCAAAACTATTTTTTCTGTGATGACCCAAATTGTGATGTCGTCTATTTTGGGGAAGATAACAGTACATTGATTCGCGACGATCTCCGAATTACCGTAGGTCAAAAGTCACAAGAGCAGGGAAAAACGATTTGTTACTGTTTTGACGTTCAGTTTTCAGATCTTGACTCTGATAAAGCTCTGGAAAAAACAAAAGCATTTATTGTTGAACAAACTAAAATTTCAACATGCGATTGTGAACTCAGAAATCCGTCTGGCAAGTGCTGTCTTAAAAACTTTCCCTAAAGCGTAAACAGCATTCTAAATAATATTCTAAACAAAGCCTCAACTAAGAAATGTTCGTGCATTGCGGAACAATTGCATCCAGGGTGCATCCTCACCCCACTCCTGCGGCGCCCATGAATGTTGCACACTTCTAAATACTCGCTCTGGATGAGGCATCATGATAGTGAAACGACCATCAGTTGTAGTAAGCCCGGTTATACCAAGAGGTGATCCATTAGGATTGGCGGGGTAAGTATCCGCAACCTGGCCGTGATTATCGACGTATCGCAATGCAACCAATCCTGAATCCATGGCTTGTTGGGCATCATCACCGAATACTGCCTGGCCTTCACCATGCGCCACAACGATGGGCAAACGAGAGCCTGTCATGTCCTTTAGAAACAAAGATGGTGAATCCATAATTTCAACTAAAGATAAACGTGCCTCAAACTGTTCCGACACATTACGTTCGAAATGAGGCCATAGGTCCGCGCCGGGAATTAACGAATGTAGGTTAGACATCATCTGACAGCCATTACATACACCCAGACCAAAACTATCCTCACGATTAAAGAAAGCCTCAAACTCATCACGCGCACGAGGATTAAACAGGATTGATTTGGCCCAGCCCTCACCAGCACCGAGTACGTCGCCATAAGAAAAACCACCGCACGCCACCAAACCCTGGAAGTTGGCTAATGTTAATCGACCCGAAATAATGTCACTCATGTGTACATCGATGGATTCGAAACCGGCGCGATCAAATGCAGCGGCCATTTCAATCTGACCATTGACCCCTTGCTCTCGCAAAATTGCCATGCGTGGTTTTGCGCCGGAATTTATAAGTGGCGCAGTTATCTTTCCCATAAACGAAGAGTCATCGAGATCAAAACTGAGTCTTACATTCAAACCAGGGTCGTCAGCATCTAGTCGGCTTTCCATTTCCTGCTGAGCGCAGTCAGGATTATCTCGCAAGGACTGCATATGCAAAGTAGTTTCAGACCATGCCTTGCGGAATTCAAAGCGATCAGCGCTTAAAAATTCCTGTTCATCAAAGTTGAAACAGATGCGATTCTTATCACGACCATCTTCAGCTGGTGTACCAATCACAAAGCTGTGTTTACCTAAACCTTGATCATGCAATGATTCCAACACCTCATCGGTATCGGTGTGACGTACCTGGATCATCGCACCCAACTCTTCGTTAAATAACGATGCCATCGGATCTTCACCCAGCTCATCTAACCTAATATTAAGACCTACCCCACCCGCAAAGGCCATTTCACAAACGGTGGCAAACAAACCGCCATCAGAACGGTCATGATAAGCCAGTAACAAACCCCGTTGATTGAGATCCTGTATTACTGCAAAAAAGGATTTAAGCGCTTCTACATCATCCGCGTCCGGCGCGTGATGCCCAACCTGTTTGTACACCTGCGCCAGAGCAGAACCACCTAGTCGATTTGCACCCTTGCCGAGATCAATAAAAATAAGATCACCACCTTCGTTAGCACCTGAATGCACTTGAGGTGTTAACGTATCTCGAACATCAACCACTGGCGCAAAAGCTGAAATAATCAATGAGAGCGGCGCAGTAACGGATTTCTCCTTCCCTTCACGAGAGTTACCGTCCTCATCGTCTTCTTTCCAAACCGTTTTCATAGACATGGAATCTTTGCC
>JAUVNZ010000183.1 GCA_030599435.1 Gammaproteobacteria bacterium
CGGCTATTATCGTAGCCGTAGGTCAATCGATCTGCAGGGTCAGTCAGAACCTTATCAGCTCCCAACAAACTGACGAATGACTGGATCGTATGTTCAGCTATGGTCATGAGTCGTGTTTGTGAGGAAATTACCGATTCGGTTGCAGGGAAGCTAATTATTTCGTTTAGCAGGTTGTTGAACAAGTCTCAGGTGGGTGCGAGACAAGGCAAAATTCGGCGAAAAAGCGCAGTTTACTTGTCGTAAATGAGCATTTTAAGCCGGATTTTAACACCGTATCGCGCCACATGAGGGTTTTTCAATAACTTGCTAGATGTATTCAAACAATTTCACAACCCGCTTAACGCCCGTAACGTTGCGGGCAATTTCCCCAGCCTGGTTACCGGCTTTTTTTGTGACCAGCCCCATGATGTATACGGTACCCGCTTCGGTGATGACTTTAACCTGGGACGATTTAAAGCCTTTAGTCGCAAACATTTGTGTTTTTACCTTGGAGGTTATCCAGCTGTCATTGGTGCGCGAACTAAAGCTAGTGAGATCAGCGACGCGAATCTCGTTATGTACACGTTTGACTTTATTTATTTGACGGGCAACGTTTATGGCGCGAGTTCTTAATGATCTAGATAAAGTTTCGCCTGTTAATAAAACTACACCATTGTAGCTGGTGACATTGATATGAATTTTTTTAGCGATTTCTGTTTCTGCATAGATTTTATCTTTTGTTTCAGTTTCGATAAGTTGATCATCTATCATTGAACGCGTGTTGCGTTTATCGGTTGCAACGGTTGCGCCACCAGCGGCGCCTGCAACCAGTAATGGAGCAGCGCAGCCTTGTAGTTGTGTCAGCACAAAACATATTAAAAGAAAGTTTAATTTCAGGAAGAGGGGTTTCATAAGATTAGCTCTGTAATGTTGTTATCCGGGGTTATTTGTACTCAAAAACTATGCCTGAAAAGCATCGGGTATCCAGTCTAATTGCTGTTCATCATTATTAGCTGTTAGTGAAATGACATCAAATCGACAGGCGCCCCTGGCAGCCTTTGGATTTTTTTGTAGATAATGCGCAGCAGTTGCAAGCAGTTTCCTTTGTTTATGCTGATCGACACTTTCGGCACCACTACCAAATCGACTATTACGGCGAAAGCGCACCTCAATAAATACGGTAGTGCTGTTATCCTTCATAATAAGGTCAATTTCGCCACGTGGGGAACTATAATTGCGCTCAACTAGCGACAGACCTTGTGTTTTTAGATAGTGGCAAGCGGTATCCTCCGCCTGTTGCCCAGTCTTGTTACTATTGTTTGTTGGCATATGCTTTTTACTTATTTTTACTCAAAGAAAGAAGTCTTCAGTGGTAGTTAAAATTCGTTAAGTACCTGAGGAATGCCACGCTCAAACCTGGCCCAGATCAAACGTCTTTGTAATCGATTATTGGCGTCTAGTGATAGATCACCTGTTTTGCCTTCGAAGTAGTTGGCCCGATTTCGTTGTAGCGTATTGAGCTGACCAATAATATGGTAAGCATCAATGCCCAGGGCGTACAGGCGTGAGTACCGTTTTATCCGTTCGGGCCAGTTTTTGCGCAGGCTGGACTTCAGATTATTGTCAGCTTCATTACTTGTGAGCGTCCACGGCATGTCTGAAAACAGTACACCATCCATGTCGCGATCCATATCCTTATTCACAGTGCCGCCATAACTGTGTGAAGTAGCATACACTGGAATCTTTGGTGCATGATGAAAACGCAATTGTGGTTTAATTAACCGTGCCTGACGCGATGATGCCGCCATAAAGATAAAGTCTATATCCTGTCGGCGACGTGGAATGAATTCGATTTTTTGTCCAAGTATCCACCGTAAATCCTTTTTGCGATTTTCACTGTCATCCACATTGAGTAATTGACGAATGGGTAGTGAATAGTCACTTTCTTTGGCGTCGTAGGTTTGTTTTTCTACCACTCTGCCATCCAGTTCTAGCCATCGTTCAGTGAATGCTTTAGCTACTCGTGTGCCCCATGCTGTCGCTGGTGTAATGATAGCCGCGCGACTGTGCCCATCGAGCCAGGCATGCTCAGCCACTTGTCTCGCTTCTTGCTCTGGAGACAAACTTATCTGGAAAAGATTCGATGGCAATTTTTCCGGCTGCCCACTACTTTTTTGTTCACTAAAGTTCAGTGCCAGTACAGGTACTAGTAGTTCATCCTGCTGTGCAAGCTGATTTACGGCTTCTTTGTTGAGAGGGCCAACTACAAATTCAGCGCCATCGTTAACAGCCTGTGAGTAGGTAAAATCAATGTTCTCCGGGTTGTTACCTTCATCGTAGATCCTGACACTGGGTACAACAACACTAGGGCCTTCGGTATTAGCAGGTTGTGCGTAGTAGGCAGCAAGAAAGCCATCTCGAATTGCGCTAGCGGCTTTAGCAAAGCGATTATTCAACGGTAGTATTAGAGCAATTTGTGTTGGCAAGGTCAGGGCAAGCGGACGGGCGGATAACACCGAATCGATAATAATATCCAGGGCGGGGTGTTTTGGGTAACGTTTACGCCAGTTGTCCAGTTCAATACTGTCTCGGCTGGCGGATACGCGTTGTCCTATGCTGGCCAATTCTAACCAGCCGTTGAAAATATCTGGCGCGGTGCCTGTCTGATATTTTCGAAGAGTTTCTGGTGCGAGTAACTGCAAGGTTGAAATGATAGTTTCCTGGTTGACCAGGATAGCTTCTGGATCGGTCAGTAATGGTTCCAGTTTTAGTCTTTCGCGAGCCGCTTCGAGTGGCTGATTTTGTAAAATATAAATATTCGCGCGGAGCTGATTGGCGTTGATCTGCAAATCGATTGTTTCGTCACTTAGGAGTGGGCTGACGAATCTCAGTTTTGCCAGGGCTTCTTCCGGTTGTTGGCGGGCTACGGCTATTCGTGCTGCAAGCAGGGATAAACGGATCTGGACATCCTGACTTAAAGAGGAACCGTCAATTTCGCTCATTAACTGAAATGACTGGGGTACATAGTTGCCATCCATTAGCAGCTCAGCAGCACGCAGAGAGTAATGACTTTTTAGTGGTTGCTCACTCGCCGAAGACAGCTTGGAGTAGGCCAGTGCCGCGTCCAGGAATTGCCCATTTTCTACCATTTGTTCAAGCCCGCTGATACGCCCAGGGCCCAGGTCAGCCATATCAGAAGGCGCGCGAGGGCCAGTGGCACAACTAGTGAGCAGTGTAATGAGAAGACTGATGAGTATCAGGCGGTGCATTCGTTGAGATAGCCAGGATCGAGATGGCCCGAGGTGTATTTGTGTTAGATTCAGCATGGACTGGAAAGTATGTGGATGAGGGTGTCTAGTGTCAAATAGCAGCTCAAAACAAGGTGATAAACAAAACACAGCGGCGGTTGAGTCAGGAACCCTGTATGTGGTTGCGACACCCATAGGCAATCTGGCCGACGTTAGTCAGCGGGCTCTGGACGTATTGGCTGCGGTGGACTTTATTGCCGCAGAAGATACTCGACACAGCGGGCGATTATTACAGCAATATCAAATTACGACTAAAATGCTGGCCCTGCATGACCACAACGAGCGTGATCGAGCACCGGATGTGGTGGAGCGACTACTACAGGGAAAAAGTGCCGCCCTGATCTCCGATGCAGGCACCCCCCTGGTGAGCGATCCCGGATTCCATTTGGTACGTTTGGCGCGAGAACAGGGTATAAAAGTTGTGCCCATACCTGGTGCCAGCGCCATGCTGGCGGCATTATCGGTGGCGGGTTTACCATCGGATCGGTTTGTATTCGAAGGTTTTTTGCCGTCCAAAGGCACGGCGCGCAAGAAGCGGCTGGAAGCCATGGCTGTGGAATCTCGCACTCTTATTTTTTATGAAGCACCTCACCGTTTGCAGGATACGCTGACTGATATGGTCGATGTATTTGGGGCAGATCGATACGTAGTCCTTGCTCGTGAACTCACTAAAACGTTTGAGACTATTAAAGGTGATGCCGTCGGCAATTTACTGAGTTGGGCAAAGAACGACCCTGATCAACAAAAGGGCGAAATGGTGTTGTTGGTAAAGGGATTGGATAGCGAGGTGGACAATACAAACGAGCAAGAGGCACAGCGCATTCTTAAGATATTAATAAAAGAGCTGCCTCTTAGTCAGGCTAGTGCTCTTGCGGCAAAAATTACCGGTACC
>JAUVNZ010000114.1 GCA_030599435.1 Gammaproteobacteria bacterium
AGACTATGAGTTACTGGAAAGCTTTCATACCGGCCATGTCTTCACACTAGACTGGAAAGAATTTTTCGGCCTGCCAGGCCAAAATGTAATCTCTGCTCGCGGTGTATTTGGCTCGGGAACTGATTCACCAGAGCCGTTTCGCCTTGGCGGCACAAGGGAAACCAGCGTATCAGCACAACCAAATAGCGCTGCTTTTGCCGCAACAGAAAGAATATTCGGTCAACGTAGATATCCGCTGCATGGCTACCCTACAAGTCGAGGCGACCTTAGGGGAACTCACATGTTACTTGCCGAGCTTGAATGGTTATCCCCTATCGCAAGAGTAGAACGTGGCCTAATGGCACCGCCCATCGGCCTGCATCAAGTTTACGGTAAATTATTCTTTAATTGGGGTGAAACATGGAATGAGAGTTTTAAAATACCTTCCCTACGAAGAGGGGCAGGCGCAGAACTTTCCATGAATATGATTCTTGGCTACTGGTTACCTTTAGATGTAAATTTTGGTTACGCAAAAGGTTTTGATAAAGGCGGAGAAGAACAAACCTACATTGAAATTCTTGCTTCATTTTAAACACACTGCTTAGAATTTCCGTAAATTAGTACATCATCACAACTAACGGCCCGCGTGAACCAGCCCACCCAGGCCTGCATCCTCAAGCGCTTCATTTAAATATTGTCGTACCGAATGAGCATGCTCAAAGGTAAGTGCCTCTTTAAGCAAATTGCGAGCACGACGATGAGTAAAGCTCCGTATCACCCACTTAACACGCGGCAGGTTAGCTGCACTCATACTAAGATTATCTATACCCATGCCCAATAATAAAATAGCAGCGGCAGGATCCCCAGCCATTTCGCCACAAACACTCACTGATGTTTTTTCTGCACGAGCGCCTTCAACAATTTGCTGTAAGGCACGAATCACTGCCGGATGTAATGAATCATAAAGGTTTGCCACTCTTGCATTATTTCTATCTACTGCGAGCAAATATTGAGTAAGGTCATTCGTCCCAACCGATAAAAAATCCACTCTCCGAGCTAGCTCTCTCACCTGATACACTGCTGATGGGACTTCTATCATCACACCAATACGCGGCATACTTATATTAATATCAGCATCAATCAGCTCGTGATGTGCGCGACGCAACAATCGCAACGCGTCATCCACTTCAGAAATACTATTTATCATTGGCAACAACAGATTCATATTATCCAATCCGGCACTGGCACGAAGCATTGCTCGTAATTGCACTAAAAATATTTCCGGATGATCCAGACTTATGCGAATACCTCGCCAGCCAAGGAATGGATTGTCTTCTTCAATGGGAAAATAAGGTAGTGCTTTATCACCACCCACATCCAGGGTACGCAATGTCACCGGCGCAGGATAAAAAGATTTAAGAACCTGGCGGTAAATCTTAAACTGCTCTTCTTCGCCAGGAAATGTATCACGAACCATGAAGGGAAATTCCGTACGGTACAACCCAACCCCTTCTGCACCGCTACGCCGTGATGGCTTTACATCCGCCAACAAACCGCTATTTACGTAGAGAGGAATTCCAATATTATCCGGCGTGATAGCAGGCAAATCCCGCAACTCATGCAATTCCCTTGAAAGTTCTTCCTCTTCACGTAACAAGTGTCGAAATTCATCCTGTACTCCACGCGGCGGATCTACATAAATACGGCCGGTATACCCATCTACAATAACTTTACGGCCATCTACACGCCCCACTGGTAAATCATCGACACCCATTACAGCAGAAACACCCATGGCTCGTGCCAATATGGCTACATGTGATGTACTCGAACCCCGTACAGAAATGACACCGACCAATCGCTTCGCTGGGACTTCAGCAAGCATTGAGGCAGTGATTTCCTCTCCAACCAGAATGGTTCGCATCGGGTATTTTTTTTTAAGCTGTGGCTCATTACTGAGTAAGCTGAAAAGAATGCGTCGACCCAAATCACGCACATCTTCACCACGCTCGCGCAAATATGTGTCTTCCATGGCATCGAAAGCACGCATATGTTCAGTAATGGTTTCCCTCAACGCACCCGGGGCCCAATTTCCCTTTTTGATACGCTCGATAACACCGCCCGCTATAGCGTTGCCATCTAACATCAACAGGTAAGCATCAAATAAAGCTCGGTCCTCTGTTGGCAATACCTTACTCATTCTGTTCAACATGGACTGAATGTCCTCGCGAACCCTGTTTACGGCTTTTTTGAATAGCGCAACCTCAGCCTTGATGTCCTCCACAGCACGATCCGGAATACTATCCAGATCAGCAACCTCGAAACGAGCAACGGCGGTACCGATTGCTACTCCAGGCGAACCAGGCTGGCCCTGCAAAGGTGTAGCGGCTCGTTTTATATTTTTATTTTCTTTTGTTAAACCGCTTATACCACCACTCGCTTCAGCGTGTGCGATAGCACCTGCCAGCTGTGCTGCGATTGTCACTAAAAACGTAACACTATCTTCGTCAAACTTCTTTTTGGTATGGCGCTGCACAACCAATACGCCCTGTAATTGACGGTGATGAATAATCGGCACACCAAGAAATGAATGAAAACGTTCTTCGCCAGATTCTGGGAAATATAAATACTCCGGATGTCCCTGCCCATCAGCCAAATTAACAGGTTCTTCTCTTTTACCAACCATACTGATGAGCCCAACATCATCTTTCATGCGCACCATGCCAATGGCATCGGCATTTAATCCATCGGTAGCCATAAGAACATGTTGCTTATGTTCCCTGTCCACCATGTAAACGGAACACACTTCTACATCCATGGCTTTTTTAACACGCATAACAATAACTTCCAGGGCATGTTCCAGATCCCGGGCTATAGTGACTTCCTGTATGATGCGTCGCAACGTGTCCAGCATGCGTAGTTCCTGCTTACCTTAATAAATAGTTCAACAAATTGTTCTATGAATATTTTTATATGTATTAGCAGCAGTCAGCTGCCATGTACTGCGGCATAACAAAAACAACAGGGCCCGCTACGACCCTATAATTAGGAGGGGGCAGAGCGTGGTTGCTTTTTGTCTGATGTCTGAATTAATGGTGCCAGCTCTTCCAGAGCATTTCGATAGACCTCCTGTTTAAATGACACCACCTGTTCCACTGGATACCAATAATCTACCCATCGCCAACCATCAAATTCAGGCTTTTCACCCAAATCCATTTGTAGATCTTTGTCACTACCAGTCAGGCGTAACATATACCAGACCTGCTTTTGCCCAATACATAGAGGCTGAGAACCATGGCGAACATAGCGTTTTGGTAAATCGTATCTCAGCCAGCCCTGAGTGTTTCCCAATACCGCCACATGATGCTGTTCCAGACCAATCTCTTCTTTCAATTCACGATATAAGGCTTCTTCTGGTGTTTCATGCGAGCGAATTCCACCTTGTGGAAATTGCCAGGCATCCTGGCCAATTCGCCTGGCCCATAGCAATTCTCCCTGAGCATTACTAACAATAATGCCCACATTCGGTCGATAGCCGTCAGAATCAATCATTGCACCCTGTATCTTGTCATCATTTTGTATTTAACATGTGAGTATCTTGTAATTACCCAGTAATTAAGAGCCCAATCAATAACTTAAAGTCAATACTGGCCTAGATTGTTCCACATTCGCCGCTGCGTACGCAAGGGTGATTCCCGCATCCCTGCGCATTCGTTATCATATGCACACTTTTCTATGAGGTGTAACTCGTGAGCCTGGCTATTTTTGATTTGGATAACACCCTGCTGGGTGATGATAGTGACTATCTGTGGGGACAGTTCCTGGTTGAACAACACCTGGTAGATAAGGAATTTTATGAACGCGAAAACCGGCGTTTTTACGACGATTACAAAGCCGGAACTTTGGATATTCTTGAATTTTTGGCCTTTAGTCTGGAGCCTCTCACTCGCATAAAGCCTGACACACTTTCTAAACTCCACACACAGTTCATGCGTGAAAAAATAACACCGGTTATTTTGCCCAAAGCGAAAACCTTGCTGGAATCACACCGAGAAAATGGAGACACACTGCTTATTATTACTGCCACTAACAGTTTTATTACCAGCCCCATTGCGGAGGCTTTGGGTGTGGATCACCTAATTGCTACCGAACCCGAAATTATCGATGGTCGCTATACAGGACTCGTTGCAGGAATCCCGTGTTTTCGTGAAGGCAAACTGAGCCGACTGGAAACCTGGCTTACAGCCAATCAACAAAACCTTGAGGGTAGTTGTTTTTACAGCGATTCTCACAACGATCTTGCCCTGTTGGAAATGGTGACAAAACCCATCGCCGTTGACCCGGACGATACTCTGGCACAACACGCGACAAGCAAAGGCTGGCCTATTATTAGTTTGCGTGATGAGGAGACACTGCCCTCATCGCGATAGTGGGACGACACCTATTTAAGAAACTTTTGGTATTTTGTTGTGTTTGAACCAGGCAAAGAACAGGCGATAAGCCAGGCCTGAATTTAAGAGTTAGGTTTAAAAATCAGGCTTAAGAGTCAGGTTCCTGGATAACCCGTAGCAATAGGTATGACCGTACCCATCCGGTGTGGCTCTAACATCCCAGCAACTTCATCCAGCCAGTTAATCAACGGATCCCAGCGTTCCAGATCCTTGCTTACCTGGCTATTTTCCAGTTCATGCAAACCCAAACCTTGCTCTGCTGCTCGAATATGGGTCTGACTATCTCGCAAAGTTGCAACCAGGGGTAAATTGAGATTGGAAAGAAAATGTTCCAGATCTTTATAAATCAGATTATTTTCCCGCACACGATTGGCGATAATGGCAATCCGTGTGCCCACCGAACGAGCTTTACCCACCAGTAGCAAATCCTGAATAAAATGAGCCGCGGCGTGAATATCAATCGGAGAGGGTAAAACCGGCAATAGAATAGAATCCACCCGCTGCACGTATTCAGCCAGAATAAGCCCCGAGACGCCTGCTGGCGCATCCATTATTACCACTTCGGCTTCCGGGGGCAGGCGCATCTGGTAGGCACGGGTAACGTCCCGACGCCTCTGATATGCCGCAATACCGTGAACAGAAGGTCGTTCAGCATCTCTCTGGCTAAGCCACCTCATACTGGAGCCCTGTGGATCATAATCCAGCAAGACCGTACTACGCCCCTGACTGGCATAATAACCAGCCAAATTGGTGGCAACCGTTGTTTTGCCACAACCGCCTTTTGCGTTAAGTACCAATATACGGTGCATAATTTCTGTCACAGCTCCAGTGAGTAAACTCTTACATTGCTTATTTTAATGACCTGCATAAGACAAAACGTCCACCTGGTCACAAAACTTAAGTAAATCGACCTCATTTATGTAATTTTTGGTGCTTGACGTCCCAGAATTCAACTCATAAAGTACATCCAGTTTCAGGTGTCCAATGGATATCCATCCAGAGGATGAAACGGGAAACTGGTGCGTTTTCCAGATTTGATATCAAAGGACGACAATTCCAGCGCTGCCCCCGCAACGGTAAGCGAGAAAAGGACCGCAAAACGGCCTATTAGAGAAGCGTGTTTTTTTGAAAAAACACGCCCACTCACTCGTAAGCCCGGAGACCGGCCTGTGACAACCGACATCGTGTTGCGGCGGGCGACTGGGCGGGGATTGAGCAAAGCTCAAACTTCGGTCCCACCTATTTTTCCCACGCAATCACGACACA
>JAUVNZ010000212.1 GCA_030599435.1 Gammaproteobacteria bacterium
GGAGTTTTGCGGCGCTGTATATTTAACTGTTGAACTAAACCGCTACGCGGTAGCTTTTTAAACCCTCACTCGACCTTACCTTTCACCACTAAACAAGCTCACACTAGAGTCTCGTTTGTTAATCAACAAAGGGGACACCTCATGAGTGAACTACGTAAAGCAATGATTGACCAAATGCTCTTAAAAGGATTTTCTGAGCGCACCAAAAAAAGTTATCTGGATGCCGTTAGCCTGCTGGCTCGATATTATCATTTACCCCCCGATAAACTGAGCAGGTCAGATATTCAGAACTGGTTTTTGTATCTAATCAAGGATCGACAATTATCCCCGGCCACCTGTCGTTTATATTTAAATGCGGTGCGCTTTTTTTACCTTCAGGTTTTACACTGGTCAGCGTTTCAATTAGACCTGGTGATACCAAAGCGCCAACAACGGATACCGGATTTATTGTCACCCGGTGAAGTCCGTTTGATAATAGAAAAGGCCAGCCACCCTAAGTACCGCATGATGTTTGCGGTGTGTTATGCCTGTGGTTTGCGTGTATCTGAACTGGTTGCCTTGCAAGTGGTGCATATTCACGGTGAGCAGATGTATTTGCAGGTGGTCCAGGGCAAAGGGTTTAAAGATCGCAATATTCCTTTATCCGATTCACTGTTGCAGCTACTGCGTGACTATTGGCGCTCTTTTCATCCAGCGTGTTATTTATTTACTGGTCGCAACCCCGATGCACCGATTAGTCTCACCAGTGTGCAAAAGGTTTTTACTAAAACAAAGACTCTTGCAGCGATTACTAAAGTGGGCGGCATTCACAGTTTGCGCCATGCCTTTGCCAGCCATCAGTTAGCGGCGGGCATGCCTATTCATCATTTAAAAGAACTGCTAGGACACACCAGCCTTAAAACCACAGAACGGTATTTGCACTGGTGCCCACAAACCGCCTCAGTTCATTATGATTTACTGGCGCATGTGCTGGAGGGACAGAGAGATGAATAATCATTTTATTTTTGCCCAGATTGTGCAGCAGTTTTTACCCGATGTTCGACAGCGACAGTCAATTAGTCCACAACAGGCCAGCAGTTGCCAGAATATTTTAAACTGCCACACCCAAAAACTGGGTGGTCTGGATTATGTCTGTGATCGCTGTGCATGCCATTACCCGCAATACCACAGCTGTCGCCATCGTCACTGTCCGCAGTGCCAGCAAAAAGCCAGTGAGCATTGGGTAGCGCAACGGCAGGCAGACATGTTACCGCTGACGTATTTTCATCTGGTGTTTACCTTACCCCATGAGTTCAATGGCTGGGCGCAACTGCATCCAGAGGTGCTTTATCATTGCCTGTTTCAATGTGTCTGGGCGACCTTAAGGGATTACAGCCGGAACAATAAACAATTACAGGGGCAATTGGGCATGACAGCGGCGTTGCATACCTGGGGGCAAAGTCTTAACCAGCATATTCATCTGCACTGTTTGATTCCCGGTGGAGCGATTAACGATAAGCAGCGTTTTACGCGCTCACGGCGAGAGTATTTATACCCGCACCGTGTGCTGGCTAAACTCTTCCGCGGGAAAATGGTTAGTGCACTGCGCAAAGCATGGAAGGAAGGCCAACTGCACCGCATTACCCGCGTTAATGAAATAGACGACACGCTTAATACGGTGATGAAAAAGGACTGGGTGATCCATACCAAACCCCATATAAAAAAACCGGAAACGGTCATTGCTTACCTGGCCCGTTATACCTACCGAACTGCCATTAGCCTGTCACGTATTATATCGGTGGATGACTCAACGGTTTATTTTAAATGGAAAGACTACCGTGATAATCAGCAAAAAATCATGCCTCTTGAAGGTGGCGAGTTTCTGCGCCGGTTTTTGTTGCATATATTACCGAAAGGCTTTATGCGTATTCGTCATTATGGCTACCTGGCTAATCGGGTTCGGGTGGAGCAACTTAAAAAAATACGTGACTGGATCAGCGAAGAAAAACCGGCAAATCCAAAGCTAATGCAGAGGTTTATGTCAGCCACAACACCCGTTGAAGCACTGATACCATGCCCGGTTTGTAAAACCGGACGCTTGTTCCTGAGGGGGCTTATCCTGTCGGAAAAGGAGCGACGACAAAAGGTTATGGTTTAAATACAAAAGCCAGTTATCTCGTTACTAACGATGATCAGGATTAGCCGGTTGCAACAGCCCCGGCAGCAGGCTTATTATGGTCTTTTCACAAAAAACGGACATAAACCAACAAGCACAAGCTTATTTGTTGATTAAAAAATAGACGAGCAGTAGTATAAATATGAAAACAAACGTCAGGGAATCATGATAGTGACATTTATTATCTTACCGTTTTAAAAACAATTTCCTTATTATAGAGTGTGCCAGTCGCGGCTTAGTCCAACAGACATTTATACGCCATGCTGCGCACAGCGTATAAATGCTAAGATGTTATACGAATAGCTTAGTGAAAATAGGTTTATTCTATGAAAATTTCGCCATCTGAACTAAGAGAAGAGACAGAGCGCCTTTATGAGAAGCTAGACAAGTTGGGATGGGCACGAGAGGATTGCGAGCTTATTGCGCCAACTACTTATGAAATTAACCGTCTTAAACAAGAGCAAAATGCCGTCATACTGGCCCATTCCTACCAAACGCCGGACATCATGTATGGCGTAGGTGACTTTATCGGCGATTCCTATGCACTAAGTGTCAAAGCTACCGAACATCCTGCACAAAAGATCATATTTTGTTCGGTCTATTTTATGGGTGAAACGGCAAAACTGCTAAATCCTGAAAAAGATGTTTTGGTGCCCACGGTTGCCGGTTGCTCGCTGGCGGATTCGATCACTGCAGAGCAAGTGCGAGATTTGCGTAAAAAGTATCCTAAGGCAGGAGTTGTCTGCTATGTGAACAGTTATGCAGAAGTCAAAGCGGAGAGTGATTCTTGTTGCACCTCATCGAATGTAGTTGCAGTCGTTGAAGCTATGCCCCAGGAAGAAATCATTTTTATCCCAGATAAGCTCATGGGGCTGAATCTTCGTAATATGACATCCAAGAAAATCATTACCTGGGAGGGAACCTGTGTTGTGCATGAGGGCTTTAATGAAAACGCTGTTCAAAATATTCGTCAACGATTTCCTGGAGTGAAAATTCTTGCTCATCCGGAATGTACACCCGGTGTAATATCCCTCGTTGACTATGCTGGTGGTACAGCTGGCATGCTTAATTATGTGAGCGAATCTTCTGCCAAAACATTTATGCTGGTAACCGAGTGCGGTCTGACTGATCGGTTTAAAGCGGAATTTGAAGATAAAGAGATTGTTGGCACATGTATCCTCTGCCCCTATATGAAAGAAATCCAACTCAAAGACGTACTTAAAGCACTCAAGGAGCCGGATCCTGGGCAATTTGTTGAAATTCCATCAAATATCGCTGATCATGCTAGAGCCGGTTTAAATAGGATGTTTGAACTGGAAAGAATCTGGAAAAATAAGCATGGTGGCTAACAATTTAGTATAACAATCCGCTCCACCGTGACGGCTTATCGCGGCTTCGCCGCGCTGTAGCCGCCGGTGAGCTTAACCGTTGAATGTCCGCTTCTGGCTGTCGGCTCAACCGGTCTAATTACTAGTCACACCAAAACTGATCACTATAGTCTTGTCGACAATTCCAAAGAAGTTA
>JAUVNZ010000175.1 GCA_030599435.1 Gammaproteobacteria bacterium
AAAGCCATGATAACTTGCTGACTCCCTTGCTGAAAGTCCCCGTGATTGCTACATTAGCGGCAATTTATACAGTCATGACAATTCTAACCATTATAGAGAGCACACCATAAAATTATGTTTGCACGATTCCGCGGCCTTTTTTCCAATGATCTGTCCATCGACCTGGGCACCGCCAATACACTGATATACGTCAAGGGCCAGGGTATTGTCCTCAACGAACCTTCGGTGGTCGCCATCCGAATGGAACGTGGCACCGGTAACCCGAAAAACATCGCAGCCGTTGGTATGGAAGCCAAACAAATGTTGGGGCGTACACCGGCTAACATTCAGGCCATCCGGCCTTTAAAAGACGGCGTTATCGCTGACTTCACTGTCACCGAAAAAATGCTGCAACACTTTATCCATAAAGTGCATTCTGACAAATTCAAATTTTTCCATCCTAGCCCTCGGGTTTTAGTTTGCGTGCCCTGTGGCTCTACCCAGGTGGAACGCCGCGCTATTCGTGAATCAGCCGCAGGTGCTGGCGCCCGTGAAGTTTATCTGATCGAAGAGCCCATGGCTGCAGCCATTGGTGCTGGATTGCCGGTGAATGAAGCCAGCGGTTCTATGGTGCTGGATATTGGTGGTGGTACCACCGAAGTCGCTGTTATTTCACTTACCGGTATCGTTTATTCGGCCTCGGTACGCATTGGTGGTGACCGCTTCGACGAGTCCATTATCAACTACGTGCGCCGCAATTATGGAACCTTGATCGGCGAATCCACGGCTGAACGCATCAAGGAAGAAGTCGGCTCCGCCTACCCCGGCGATGAAGTCCGTGAAACGGAAGTTAGAGGTCGTAACCTGGCAGAAGGTATTCCCCGTACATTCACCCTGAACAGCAATGAAATTCTCGAGGCCCTGCAGGAACCCTTATCCGGCATCATTAGCGCAGTCAAAACGGCTTTAGAACAAACCCCTCCAGAGCTTGGTGCTGATGTCGCAGAACGAGGCCTGGTACTCACCGGCGGGGGAGCGCTTCTA
The DNA here is from genome assembly GCA_030599435.1 of Gammaproteobacteria bacterium. The sequence continues at coordinate 1,024 of JAUVNZ010000175.1, forward strand.
AAGGATATCGATCGATTGCTCATGGAAGAAACCGGTCTGCCGGTTATTATTGCAGATGACCCACTCACCTGCGTAGCACGTGGTGGTGGCCGGGCACTGGAGATGATCGACGAAACGGGTACTGACGTATTCACCACTGAGTAACTATTTCCCCCAGCCAGAAACCTTAATAAAGGTTTCTGGGCTGGGTGGGCAAGGCGAAAATCGGTTAAAAAACGGAGTTTTGAACAGGGAGGTTCTTATATCGCGAAGCCCAGGGATGGGCGTGAGCGAATTACACGCAGGCCGTTCTCGCGCGTCCATGCGCTACACGGCATTTGAACATCCTATTCGTCATAAATGAATATTTACTAGTGAGATTCAACGCAGACCAGGTAGTCCAGAAGTCTTTCTGTACCCTTGGGAGAGAAGCAACATAAAACCGCTATTTATACAGGGGCCATCCATTACCACCCGACTGGTGGTGCTGACCATCCTCTCCGTAGTTTTGATGGCACTGGATCATCGACAAAACCATCTCGAGAATCTACGTTCCGGCCTCTCTGTCATTGTGTACCCACTGCAATACCTGGTTGATCTACCAGTGTCTGCGTCCAGCTGGATTGGCGAAAATCTCTCATCCCGTGAAACCCTGTTGGAAGAAAACAAGAAATATAAAATCCAGCAAACCCTGTTCAAGGCACAGCTTCAAAAACTCCAGTCTCTCAAATCTGAAAACCTGCGCCTGCGCGAGTTATTACAGGCTTCTAAAAAAGTCAGCGAGCACATTCTCATCGGTGAACTGTTGTCCGTCAGCATGGAACCCTTCACCCGCCAGATTTTGATTAACAAAGGCAGCAATGACGATGTTTATCTGGGACAACCGCTTGTTGATGCTGAAGGCGCCATGGGACAAATCATCCATGTCAGCCCATTTTCCAGTTCCGCCATGCTGATTACCGATGCCAATCACGCTATTCCTGTACAGGTCAATCGAAACGGTTTGCGAGCTATTGCTGTGGGTACCGGCGCTACTGAAAAACTGGATATCCCCTATTTGCCCATTAGTGCAGACATCATGGAGGGCGATTTACTCACTACCTCGGGGCTGGGCGGACGTTTCCCTACCGGTTATCCCGTGGCCACCGTGACACAGGTCACTAAAGACCCCACTCTGCCTTATGCCGTGATTACTGCCATACCCACCGCGCAACTGGAAAAAGCGCGAGAAGTGTTACTGGTGTGGCCAACGCGGCATGACAAAAAGTCCGCAAAGTCTTCTGCGCCAACATCAGAACCAACTAATTCCACACCTCCGGCAGACAAACCATGAATGCGTCCACACATTATGGCGGTGGCGTGATTGCGATGACTTTTGTTATCGCCCTGGTTGCCTACATGATAATGCTGCCTGACTGGGCACAAAATCTGCGCCCGGACTGGATGACGCTGGTGCTGATCTATTGGTGTATCGCTTTGCCAGAAAGAGTCGGGGTGGGCATAGGCTGGCTTGCTGGCCTTATGCTGGATATTGCTGGTGGTGCACTACTGGGGCAAAACGCTCTAATCCTGGCCATCGTGGCTTATCTGGCCATTCGACTGCATCAACGTATTCGAATTTTCCCCATCTGGCAGCAATCCATCAGTGTGTTACTACTCATCTTGCTACATTTAATGCTGTCATTATGGATCAAGGGTACTTTTAGCCAATCAGCAGAAACCTGGGCCTATTGGCTGCCCGCACTAACCAGCATGATCCTATGGCCCGTGGTTTTCACAGCCATGCGCTGGTTACGACGAACTTACCGCGTACGCTGAGCTCTAACTTAGACTCGTGGCTTTATACAACTCAAATAACACCATCAAGGATCATTTCCGCGAAACCCGGCTGTTCACTACCCGGGCAGTTTTTGCGCTCATCCTCACCATAACCTTGATGCTCTTATTATTAGGGCGTCTGGTAAACCTGCAAATTCTGGAACACGAATCTTACCAGGTGCTTTCGGACCGTAACCGGATTCATATCCGCCCAATCACGCCGACCCGCGGACTCATTTATGACCGCAATGGCGTTTTGTTGGCTCAAAACCTGCCCAGCTTCAGTCTGGATATCGTGCCAGAACAAATCGAGGACATGGATGACACCATCAAACAACTGGCTGAGCTCATTACTATTAGTGAAGATGACATTAAAACCTTCAAAGCTCGCCTGAAAAAAACCAGCCGACGACACAAACCTGTTTCGCTTCGCTCACGTCTTAATGAAGAAGAAGTCGCAATATTTGCTGTAAACCGGCATCGCTTTACCGGGGTTGATACCGTTGCCCGTCTTTACCGCCACTATCCACAAGGCAGCCTGGGCGTTCATGCCCTGGGATATGTCGGCCGTATTAATGAGCGGGAATTACAGCGAATCGACCCGACCAACTACGAGGGCACCAATTACATCGGTAAAACAGGACTGGAGAAGTTTTACGAAGATTTATTGCACGGCGAAGTTGGCATTGAACAGATTGAAACCAATGCTCAGGGACGCACACTTAGAGCACTTGGCAACACACCACCAATACCCGGTCTTAACCTGCACCTGAGTCTGGATATTGAGCTACAACGAATTGCCGAGAACGAGTTTGGAAAAAACAACGGCGCCCTGGTTGCTATCGACCCCATCAATGGCGATGTTCTGGCCCTGGTCAGCATGCCAACCTTTGATCCCAACCTGTTTGTGGGCGGTATTAACAGCAAAGCGTACAAGGCACTCCAGGACTCCCGTAACCAGCCGCTTTTTAATCGCGCTTTGCGTGGTCGCTACCCGCCTGGGTCCACCATCAAACCGTTTTTTGGTCTTGCTGGACTGGAATACGGACTAATTAATCCCGGAGTCCGAACCATTTGCCCAGGCTGGTACATGCTTGATGGCGACGACCGAAAGTATCGTGACTGGAAAAAACGGGGTCATGGGCTAGTTGATCTTACACAATCCCTGGTCCAGTCCTGCGATGTCTATTTTTACGATTTGGCGTTAACTCTGGGCATCGACCGTTTATCCCAGTTCATGGAACCCTTTGGATTTAATGATCTCACTGGCATCGACACCTCTGGCGAACTCGCTGGCTTGATGCCCTCGCGTGAATGGAAACGAAAAACCCGACATCAACCGTGGTACCCCGGTGAGACCCTCATCACCGGCATCGGCCAAGGATTTTCTCTCACTACACCGCTGCAACTTGCTTCAGCGACTGCAGCCCTGTCGCGGTATGGCCAGCAACTA
>JAUVNZ010000029.1 GCA_030599435.1 Gammaproteobacteria bacterium
ACTTTATCGACGACACCCAAAATCTCAGCCGTGTAATAAGCACGGGCATGTATCTCCCAACTGGGACGGAAAACGCCAGGCATGCGCACAAATTTCACATTGGCGGGTTTTTTCTTCAACCAACGTTCTACAAATGGCTCCAGCCGAAAACAGTGCGAGCAGCCATACCAGAACATTTCTACCACTTCGACTTTTTCTTTACTGCTAGTGGGTTGAGCAGGAGATATGACATCATAGTGTTCGCCTGCATTATAAGATGCCGCAAAGCTTGTATTTGCTGTCATAGCGACCAGCGCCAGGGCAAATAAGCTGGCGCCGAAAAATACCACAAGAGTATTTTTTGATTTGCTGATGAATCTATTCATTATCAATACCTCAACCTTTTTAGTCTTGCTTTTCTTAATAACCGGCTTAATAAAACCGGCCATTTGTTAAACCGTTTTGTTTTGTATCATTGGCGTTTTTCGTGAGCCTATCCAAATCAATGGGCTAACGCAATGAAACCCAGGAGAGGCATTTTTCGTCTGGCCTCTTATGGTTTATGCTATACAAATCTCGAGATGATCACGTTACTAACTATCACGCTACCAGGAGTATGACCCCATGGTCACCGAAAAGATCGATCTGGCGCAATTTTTAAATCAGCAATATTTGTGTGAATCACTAACCATCAAGGAAGTGACCACGCTTATTGACTATACGGAGCTGGAGACATTCAATAAAGGGGATGTCATTGCTGAAATTGGCGATGTCGGTGAAGCGCTGTATTTTGTCATTGAGGGAGAAACTGCTTTATTTGCGGGAAATAAAGCAGAAAGCCAGGTGGGCCTGATCAAAGCCGGCGAGCTAATGGGGGAAATGTCTTTTTTTGATCGCGAGCCACGTTCGGTACGGGCCAGGGCCCTCAAAAATGGTACACAACTGCTAAAACTGAGCCGAGCTATGTATAAACGCCTTCGGGTTGAGCACCCGTATATCGCCGTGAACTTGCTGGAACATGCCATTATTAGCCTGGATCACCTGTTCCGTCAGGTTAGTCAGGATGTTTCCACTTTTTCCAGCTACATTTATGGGCCAGGCAAAAAGTAACCTCTTAACCGCCCATACCGGCGATAAACTTCGACACAGCCTCAATTTCCTTGTCTGACAGCTTGGCCGCAATGGCCTGCATCATATCGCGGCGGTCATTACTGCGTGCGCCCGATTTAAAATCTCGTAGTGTTTTTGCCGTATACCCCGCTTTTTGACCCGCCAGGCTGGGAATACCTCCCGGTCCGTTGCCTGCCCCATTAGGGCCATGGCAACTCGCACACGCCGCTGTACGGTTATAGCGATTTCCGCCTTCGTAAAGTCTTTTACCGGCACCAGATTTGGCCGAAGCGTCCCCTTTAACAGCCTGAATACTGAAATAAGCCGTAATATCAGTGATATCCCTCTGACTAAGCCCTCCCACCATGGCGCTCATGGTGGGGTCTTTACGATCACCCGACTGAAAATCCCGTATTTGTTTTGCCAGATAGTTTGGATTTTGGCTGGCTAGATTCGGCCATTCAGGACTATAACTATTGCCATCAGACCCATGACAACCCTGGCATGAGGCCGATTTTTCCTGGCCAATGGATGGGTTTCCCGACGCATAAACATAAGTATTTGCGCTTATACTGATTAATAGACATAAAACTAGGTGTGATGTTGTCATGGTCAATGGTCTCACTGAAAATTATTTAGATGCTAAAGCTTGTGTTTGGGTACTTATGTTTGAATATTAGGTGTTCGTAAAAATTAGCGATTACTTTGAAAAAAGGCCGCCATATCTTCTATGTCCTGATCAGACAGGGGTGCCGCCATGCCATTCATTATAGGGTCTTTTCGAGCTCCTGTTTTAAATGCTTCCAACTGTTTTTGAGTATATTCGGCATGCTGGCCAGCCAAAATCGGATATGCGGGTTTGGTACTATGGCCTCCCTTGCCGTGACAAATCTGACAGGATTTAGCCTTACCTGCACCGGCTTTAATATTGCCCTTAGCAAGAACGTTACCAGCATAAAAACTGCTAAAAAAAATCGAGGCCAAAAAAAACAACACGAATCGTAGTTGAAATCTTTTATAATCAACGTTTAAGTTTGATTGCATTTCCACACCCTGTTGCCGTTTGTTAAAGTCACGTTTTCAACACTACATTTTTTGGGCGTTTTTGCGCCACTTTTTACGGCACTAAGGTTATTTCAGCTGCAGCTAAAATGCCAATAAAAAATAATGATTTCCGACTCTATTTTTAAAATATGACTTCCAAGCCTTCTACAAAAAATTCTGCTGCCAAAGATGCATCGATTGTGGCCTATCGGGGCTCTCGATTTGAGATCAGTGCAGCGAAATTATCCCAGCTACCAGCTGATGAAGGTTTAGAGGTCGCATTTGCAGGGCGTTCCAATGCTGGAAAATCCAGCGCAATTAACAAGATATGCTGCCAAAAATCGTTGGCTCGAACCAGTAAAACCCCAGGGCGCACCCAGTTGATTAATTTTTTCACCCTGGATGAGAAACGACGCCTGGTGGATTTACCTGGTTATGGTTATGCCAAGGTCTCCGAAGATATTAAACGTCGCTGGCAACAAACCATGGAACAATATCTGGCCACACGTGAGTCATTGCAAGGACTTATATTACTGATGGATGTGCGTCATCCCCTCAAGGATGTTGACCAGCAATTACTGGCGTGGAGCTGGAGTGTCGGTATGCCAACCCATGTCCTGCTCACCAAAGCCGACAAACTCAAACGCGGCGCGGCACAAAATACTTTGCTTAAAGTACGTAAAGAAATTTCGGAAAATGACCTCGAGGGTCTTACCAGCGTGCAATTATTCTCATCTCTCAAGGGTACAGGTCTGGATGAGGTGTACACGGTTCTGAATGCCTGGTTTCAGTTGAACCAGAAGTAAAAACAGCGGGAAAAGAAAAAGGGCAAAAAAATACCCCGGCGCCCTCTTTAAGGGGATAGATTGCACCGGGGTCCAAATTGTTCGGTAAAGGAGACACCGAACTTTGTAGCCCGCCAGGGAGGTTGGCGGGTGAGCAGAAGACAGCATCTGTTCGCAAATTAAGACTCGGCTGCTTTCAAAAAGTTTCACTATCCGATGCAAAAAAGGTAAAAAAATTATCCGTGGCCTTTAGTGGGCTTCATCCCAGTTTTTTCCCGTGCCTATATCTACCACCAGCGGAACCTGTAATTTAGCCACCTGGGTCATGAGACGATCAATTTCTGGTTTCGCTTCGTCAACCAGATCTTTGTGTATTTCAAATACCAGCTCATCGTGCACCTGCATTATTAAGGTTACATCAAGGCCGGACTTTTCTATCCACTGATCAACCCCGATCATGGCACGTTTGATAATGTCTGCCGCCGTACCCTGCATGGGCGCATTAATAGCCGTGCGTTCAGCATACTGACGACGCATAGCATTGCGATGATTTATCTCCGGCAAATATAAACGGCGGCCGAAGACGGTTTCCACATAACCATTTTCCCGTGCGCTTTCGCGTGTGCTATCCATAAAATCCTTAACGCCCGGATAGCGTTGAAAATATAAATCCACATATTCCTGAGCGGCATGCCGCGTGATACCCAACTGGCGACCAAGGCCAAAAGCAGACATACCATAAATTAGACCAAAGTTGATGGCTTTGGCGCTACGACGTTGCTCATTACTAACTTCTTCCACCGACACTCCGAATACCTCAGCCGCAGTGGCTCGATGAATATCCTCGCCTGCTGCAAAGGCATTTAATAAACCTTCATCGCCAGAAAGGTGCGCCATAATGCGAAGTTCTATTTGCGAATAATCAGCGGCCAGAATTTTGTGATTCTTTGGCGCAATAAAAGCCTGCCTTATGCGACGACCTTCTTCACTGCGAATAGGAATATTTTGTAAGTTGGGATCAGAAGATGACAAACGACCAGTACTGGCTACCGCCTGATGATAGGAAGTGTGCACACGGCCGGTATCCGGATCAATTCGTTCGGGCAGTTTGTCGGTATAAGTAGACTTAAGTTTACTCATTCCTCGGTGCTCAAGAATAAGTTTTGGCAGTGGGTAATCCAGTGCCAATTCAACCAATACTTCTTCCGCAGTGGATGGCGCTCCTTTGGGTGTTTTTTTCAACACAGGCAAGCCAAGTTTTTCAAACAGAATCACCTGTATTTGTTTGGGCGAGGCAAGATTAAACTCCTCGCCGGCGACACTAAAAGATTCCAGTTTGATTTCTTCCATGCGTTTCGCCAGTTCGGAACTTTGCTTTGCCAGCATCTTCGCATCCACTAGCACACCATTACGCTCTATATGAGATAACACTGACAGCAATGGCATTTCTATTTCACGAAACAAAGAGGCAAGGCGAGGTTCTTTTTCCAGATCAGGCCACAGTACCTGATGAAGTTGCAATGTGATGTCTGCATCTTCAGCTGCATAAGGGCCGGCGGTAGCAATTGGTACCTGGTCAAAACTAACCTGTTTGGCGCCTTTGCCAGCCACATCTTCATAGTGGATGGTTTTATAGGTAAGGTATTTGAGCGCAAGTGAATCCATATCATGGCGAGTGGCCGTACTATCTAGCACATAGGATTCCAGCATGGTGTCAAACTCGATGCCTCGCAACTGAATGTCATGATTGGCCAACACACTCATGTCGTATTTAAGATTTTGTCCAACCTTGGCTTGTTTTGGGTCTTCCAGAAGTGGACGTAATTGTTCTAATACAAAATCACGATCAAGTTGATCGCCACCTTCCAGGTCTTCATGTTTCAGTGGTACGTAGGCAGCTTCACCAGCTTTAATAGCAAATGAAACGCCAACAATTTTTGCCTGCATGTAATCCAGACTCGTGGTCTCGGTATCAAACGCAAAAAGTTTTGCCTGCTTTAATTTTTTAAGCCAGCGATTAAATGTTTTTTCGTCCTGCACAATTTGATAATCACCATCAGGTATTAATCCTGAATTATTTTTATCTGATGTTGCGTTTGAAGTGTTCGCTGAACCCTTTCCTGGAACCCCTTTTCCTTGAACCATGGTTGAATCACCAGATAACACTTCGCTTAACCAGGTTCTAAATTCCAGCTCACTAAACATTGTTTTAAGTTGTTCAGTATCTGGAGGATTAATAATTAAACTTTGAGGATCAACAGGTAATTTCACATCGCACTTAATGGTGGCCAACTGACGTGACAGCGGTAGTTGCTCCAGAAACTCACGCAGGTTTTCACCAACCTTGCCTTTGATGTTTTCGGCATTGGTTACGACCTCATCCAGAGAACCATACTGATTCAACCATTTCACTGCGGTTTTCGGACCGACCTTAGGTACACCGGGAATATTGTCTGAGCTATCACCCATAAGCGTGAGATAGTCAACGATCAACTCTGGCGGGATACCAAATTTGTCCGCCACACCCTGTGGATCAAGCGTGGTGTTGTCCATGGTATTCATCAAGGTGACGTGTTTGTTAACCAGTTGCGCCATGTCCTTGTCGCCAGTTGAAATGAGGCAATCCATGCCCGCTTCGGTAGACTGTTTAGCCAGAGTCCCGATGACATCATCAGCCTCTACTCCGTCAATAATTAACATGGGCAACCCCATGGCTTTGATCAAGTTATGCAGGGGCTCAATTTGCTCACGTAATTCATCCGGCATGGGTGAGCGATTAGCTTTGTATTGGCCATAAAGATCATCACGAAAAGTTTTACCCTTGGCATCGAACACCACAGCCATGTGTTTAGGCTGAAAGTCCTTAATCAAACGCCGCAACATGTTGATCACACCATATATCGCGTTAGTAGGCTGGCCTTTGGAAGTACTGAGTTCGCGGATAGCATGGAAAGCTCTGTATAAATAGGAGCTACCATCCACGAGGATTAATTGTTCATTTTTTTTCATTTATTTTGCTACTGTTATCAACAAATTGTCAGGGTAATAGCTATTTAAAAAACGACCTTAACAAATGATGCCTATTCAACGCGATTGAATTAGAATGAAGTCAGACCGAGCGCGGATTATCAACCTTTTGCACATTTTTGCACAGTAGCTACATCATCTAGCTGCACACAATGGCGACAAAACTATGACCTTACCAAGAACATTTCGCTTATTGACCCTCATCTGCCTTTGTTTTTATGTAATGCCTGGCTTTGCCCAGGAAACCTCCGATGAGCAACGGGCCGAGGAGGATGAGCAGTCTTCTACCGGGCAAGTCATCATCAAGGGTGATAAAGACGAAGTCATTAGCGAGTTTCGCATTAACGGCCAGCTTTATATGATTCGCATCACGCCAAAAAAAGGCCTGCCTTATTATCTCGTCGACGGAGATGGTGACGGAAACCTTGAAACTCGCTGGAATGACCTGGCTCCAGACCTCTTAATCCCGTCCTGGGTGCTGTTACGCTGGTAGGTATTTAGTAGGTAATTAGTAGGTATTTGGTAGAAAACGGCATATCAAAACCTTTTTACCGTGAATTAGCAGGATAAAAGCCTCTAAATACACCCCAAACTTGACACTAGCTGGCACCAATGGCATAAAAAGTCGCCAAAGTTAGATACCAGCATCTTTTTTGATGCGGATAACTAACTGAGAGGGGGCGGTGACTGGCAAAGATCAAGTCTCGCAAAAATTAAAATATACGTACTTGTAGTAAGGGGGCCTGCTCAACAGCCGGTTCCACTTTCTGCTTCATTATATAAAATATTAGGGGGATGTTCTGATGAAAGCGAAATGGTTAATGATTCCTGCAGCAGCAGCTGTACTTGTTTCTGGTTCAGCATTTGCTGATCTTGATCTGGCCAAAAAGAGTGGTTGCCTGGCCTGCCACAGTGTAGAAAAGAAAATTGTTGGTCCTGCATGGAAAGACGTCGGTAAAAAATACAAAGGTGATGCTGGTGCCAAAGCTATGCTGATTGGCAAAGTTAAAAAAGGCGGTAAAGGTGCGTGGGGTCCAGCTCCAATGCCTCCTTACTCACCACGTGTATCTGATGCCAATATTGAAAAATTGGTTGATTTCATCTTGGGCTTGGTAGAACTGTAAATCCAGGGTATAAGCTTTTTTAAGCGAATATCGCTAAGAAATAGCACGGAAAAGCCAGCAATTTATGCTGGCTTTTTTGTGTCTGGTACTATTTTCGTGGAACGTTATTCACAGGATGTTTCACGCTGGTATGATATTCAAATATTCACTGCATATATTGGTTTTTAGCCTTAAAAAACAATATAACTTATTGATCTTTAATAACTATTAAGGCCGCCTGTTTATTGATCATTCTAACAAGTCACTAATAATGCCCCGACACACAGGCTTCCATAACTTATTTATGCACAAAGTTATCCACAGGTTTTGTGGATAAGAAAATATCCTTATTGTGCAAGAGGACTTAGTATTTAAAACCTAGAAATAACCTTAGAATAACCACCCAATTAATTTATAAGCCAATGCTTAAATACCATTATTAGTGTGTGTTCTATAACCAAACCCTGTTGTTATAAACATTGTTAAGAACGTTGCTAACTGCGTAACCAGAACCACAATGACTATACGTGCTGGGCTCATTAATAACCGGAAAAAATAATGCCTGACTGGAACACTATTTCAAGCCACGTAAAAGAAACATGTGGTGAATCCCTGGATACTGATTCAGCGCAGTCAGTCAGTGGCGGCGATATCAATGCTGTTTATAGGCTGAAAACCGACACTCGCCAGATATTCATAAAATTAAACAACGCTTCAAAACAGGACATGTTCGAAGCCGAGTCTGAAGGACTGATAGAGCTGGCAAAGAGTCAAAGCATTCGTGTTCCGGAGCCTCTGTGTTACGGGATTGCAGGTGGCGATTCCTACCTGGTCATGGAAAACCTTCAGCTCGGTGGCTCTGGTGATGCAAACAGCTTAGGTCAAAACCTGGCTGACCTGCACCGAGTAACCCAAACGGATAAGGGTCAACCACGTTACGGCTGGTTTCGCGACAACACCATCGGCTCCACACCACAGATCAATGATTACGAAGATAACTGGCAAACTTTCTGGGCAAAACATCGCCTGGGTTATCAGCTCAACCTTGCCCGGCGCAATGGCGCAGGTGGGCAAATATTAAAACGAGGAGAAAAACTTTGCGAGAACCTGGCAGATTTTTTTGAGAACTATACTCCTGAGGCCAGCCTGCTTCATGGTGATCTCTGGTCTGGCAATTATGCCTTTGACCAAACAGGCCAGCCGGTGATTTTTGACCCTGCTGTGTATTACGGCGACCGAGAAACTGACCTGGCTATGACGGAGCTTTTCGGCGGTTTTCCTACTGATTTTTATTCAGCATACAATGATGCCTATGCTCTTGATGAAGGCTATCCCACTCGCAAGACCCTCTACAATCTTTACCACATCCTTAATCATTACAACCTCTTCGGTGGCGGTTACCTGACTCAAGCTGGAAATATGGTCGATCGTCTGCTCAGTGAACTGGGCTAACGTTTAACCCAACAAGCCAATTCCGATTTGGGCTGACACACCTGTGACAGTTACACTATCTATAAAGTATGGGAGCAACACATAACCAGTAGCCAACAAAACTTTTTCCTGGATAACCGCTATAACGATTTATATAACATTGACTAAAACATAGAGAACAAATAGTGAAAAAAACTTTTATTCTTTGGCCCTGGAATCTCAACCTAATATTATTAGGTTGGCTTTGCCTGTACACGAACGCAAACGCGTTACCCTTTGGCGTTTATGATGCACGCACCATGGCAATGGGTGGAGTAGGCGTGGCCACAGGTGCACGCAACGCTGCGTTTAACAATCCGGCTTTATTAACGACTGCCGACGAAGTCCATGAATGGTTTTTGTTATTGCCCACTGTTGGAAAACAACTGGATGATACCGATGACTTAAAAGATAATTTAGCTGATTTTAAACAAACTGCGAATACACTGGATATAACAAATAATTTAACAAATCAAAATGCTGTACAGGCAAGTCTCAATGCCATCGATGGTAGCCAATACCGTGAAACAAACAACGTAGCATTCATGCTAGCAATCCCCAGCCGCATACTGAGTGGCGCAGTATTTTTAAATTCCTATGAAATTTCAAATGTACAGCCAATTATTGGGGGCGATGATCTTACAATACCAACCTACGCTTCCACTTTCGCTCATCGTGGTGTCCGTATTGTTGAAAATGGTGTTAGTGCATCAAGAATCCTGGATTCAAAAAGAGAATGGTTAAATAACCTGTCTATTGGTTTTAGTGCAAAATTTTTATTGATTGAAACCTACGCCTATTCCGAATCAATACGTGCCGCAAATGTAGAAATTGAAACAAGCCAGGGAAACAATAGCGCGCAATTTGCTATTGATGCGGGAATTTTTAAAGAATTTGGTGTATGGAAGGTAGGCCTGGTGGCCAAAAACCTGCTGCCAGGAAGTTACGACTATGGTGTAACAAATGAAAAGTTTAAAATTGAGCCTCAACTACGTGCAGGTTTCGCTTACCAAAACCGACGTTCAACACTGGAATTCAATATTGACCTTACTAAAAATGACCCCGTAGGTTTTGACACGGCTTCACAAATAGCTGCTTTCGGCTGGGAATGGCAGCCCTGGCGCAGCCTCTCCTTACGGGCTGGCTATAACAAAAACCTTGTAGAACCTGATACAGGCTCCAGTTCATCAGGAACGGTTTCAGCCGGCATTGGCTTGCTTTACAGTGGATTACACTTTGACGTCGCTGCTTACACAGGCGATGAGGGTGATGGCTTATCCGCACAACTTGGGCTCCAATTCTAAGTAAACTATTGCAACATCTCACACGCATAATCAATCTGATCGAATCCTTCTCGGAGTGGAGCGGTCGCGCTATTGCATGGCTGGTACTGGGGATGGTAATTGTGATTGGGTACGACGTTGTTATGCGTTATTTATTTTTATCCGGCTCCGTTGGGTTACAGGAACTTGAGTGGCATTTGTTTGCGTTATTATTTTTACTAGGTGCTGCATATACCTTCAAGCATGACGGTCATGTCCGAGTTGATATCTTCTATAGGAGTCGTTGGATAGATAAACGCAAACGTGCCTGGCTAGATTTATTAGGCGGTTTGTTATTTCTTACCCCGTTTTGTTTGCTAATCATCATCAGCTCCATCCCTTTTATCACTAATTCATTTGTTATGGCTGAAGGTTCTCCGGATCCGGGAGGTTTACCCTGGCGGTTTTTACTTAAAAGCGCCATCCCGTTAGGTTTCTTTTTGCTGTTATTACAGGGCATTGCGCACATGTTGCGCTGCGTTGTTATTTTAAAGGATGGCCGCATAGAAACATTAGCTGAAAACTCCGTTAAAACGTCAGTGGAAAAAGAAAGCTAATGGAAGTCTGGGCATTGGTAATGCTTGCAGCAGCAGTCGCTCTGCTTTTACTGGGTTATCCAGTTGCATTTACTCTGGGTGCAGTAGCGCTACTGTTTGGTGGCATATCCCTTGGCCTGGATTTTTTTGCCCTGTTACCACTGCGCATCTGGGGCATAATGACCAACTTCACGCTGATTGCCGTGCCACTGTTTGTGTTCATGGGGGTAGTGTTAGAAAAATCCGGCATCGCGGAAGAACTACTGGAAACCATGGCGCGATTGTTTGGACGACTGCATGGCGGCATGGGTGTTTCAATAGTATTGGTTGGCGCACTGCTGGCTGCCACTACTGGCGTTGTTGGGGCGACTGTAGTCACCATGGCAGTAATCGCACTGCCTGTCATGTTGCGCCACGGTTACAAACCAGAACTGGCAACTGGCGCCATCGCCGCATCAGGAACTCTCGGACAAATTATCCCTCCCAGTATAATTTTGGTACTACTGGGCGACGTAGTTGGTGTGCCCGTGGGACGATTATTCATGGCCGCAGTCACACCTGGGCTGCTACTCATCACTCTATTCATTATTTATGTACTGGTACGCGCCAAGCTCAAGCCGGATGAAGCACCTGCGTTACCGCCTGCCGACAACGAAGCTAACTCATTATGGCCACAAGTATTTAAAAGTCTGATTCCACCGCTATTTTTAGTGTTTGCCGTACTCGGCTCGATTTTCTTCGGCGTGGCATCACCTACTGAATCTGCCGCTATTGGCGCACTGGGGGCTTTATTACTGGCAACGATTCACAAACGACTCAATCTCACCAATCTACGTGAAGCAATGCAATCCACCACCCGCATGACCAGCATGGTGTTTATGATTCTCATTGGTGCTACCGCTTTTGG
>JAUVNZ010000001.1 GCA_030599435.1 Gammaproteobacteria bacterium
CAAATCCCTGAAGGACCTTTTGGTGATTTGTTCAGACATTTTTTTGATAACCCTAATGCCCCTGGCGGTGGCGGTAGTGACGGTGAGCCAGAGTATTTTGATGCTAAATCACTTGGGTCAGGATTTATCATTTCTAAAGATGGTTACGTGATTACAAATCATCATGTTATTAAGGATGCATCAGAAATCATTATTCGTTTGGCAGATCGTCGTGAACTGGAGGCTAAGGTTATTGGTAGTGATGAACGCAGTGACATAGCGTTGTTGAAACTGGAGGCTAAAGATTTGCCCGTGGTTTCTGTTGGTGACTCCAGTAAAGTAAAGGTAGGCGAGTGGGTATTGGCCATAGGCTCACCGTTTGGTTTTGATCGCACGGTGACCGCAGGCATTGTTAGTGCCAAAGGCCGTTCGTTGCCAGGTGGTAACTACGTACCGTTTATTCAAACGGATGTTGCTATCAATCCTGGAAATTCAGGCGGTCCGTTATTCGACCTTGACGGTAAGGTTATCGGGATTAATTCTCAGATTTATAGTCGTACAGGCGGATTTATGGGTTTGTCTTTTGCAATTCCTGTAGATATGGCGATGCAGGTTGTTGATCAGCTAAAGAAAAGTGGGCATGTTGCTCGTGGGTGGTTGGGTGTGCTGATTCAGGATGTAACTCGCGAGTTGGCCGAATCCTTCAATATGGATAAACCTCGCGGTGCATTGGTTGCCAAGGTAATGCCGGATAGCCCAGCCGAGAAGGCGGGTTTTAAAGTGGGTGATGTTGTGCTTCGCTTCAATGGCAAAGATATTATCCGTTCCTCTGGATTGCCACCTTTGGTGGGCATTAGCCCTGTAGGCAAGAAAGTGAAAGTAGAAATACTTCGTAAAGGTAGAACAAAGGTACTACGGGTTAAATTGGGCGAATTGCCAGAAGACGATACGAAGGTGGCCGAAGTTAAGCCGCAAATTGCGGACGAGGGTCGTCTCAATATTTTAGTGACAGATCTAACGAAGGAACAACGCACCAAACTAGAGATTAAAAAAGGCGGTGTTCTTGTGAATAAAGTGCAGACGGGACCGGCACGCAAAGCGGGTGTTCGCCGAGGTGATATCATTCTTATGATTAACAATATAGATATCAAGAACACTAAGCACTTCAAGGAGATTTTGGAAAAGCTGCCGACAGGTAAATCTTTGCCACTATTGGTTCAGCGCCGAGGTGGGCCAACCTTCCTTGCTTTGAAAATTGAGGATAAATAGCACCTGAGGCTTCTATATAGAGGATGCCTGTTTGATGCCCACCCCCGGCAAATTTAGCTGGGGGTGGGCATTTTGTTTCAGGCGGGCTGAAGATAGATTACAATGCCGCACTAAATCAGAGGTTCCTTTAAATGTCAAAGATGGAAAATATTCGCAATTTTTCCATTATCGCTCATATCGATCATGGTAAATCAACGTTAGCTGACCGGTTTATACAGGTGTGCGGCGGCCTGGACGATAGAGAAATGTCGGAGCAGGTGCTGGACTCCATGGATTTGGAGCGTGAGCGCGGCATTACCATCAAGGCACAAAGTGTCACCTTAAAATATAAGGCAAAGGACGGCGAAATTTATCAGCTGAATTTTATTGATACGCCAGGACATGTGGATTTTTCCTATGAAGTTTCTCGTTCGCTTGCGGCTTGTGAAGGTGCTTTGCTGGTTGTGGATGCGTCACAGGGAGTGGAAGCCCAGAGTGTGGCAAATTGTTACACGGCCATAGAACAAGGTCTGGAAGTGGTTTCCGTGCTCAATAAAATTGACCTGCCAGCAGCCGACCCGGATCGAGTCATTCATGAAATTGAAGACATTATTGGCGTCGAGGCTCGTGATGCGTGTCGAGTCAGTGCCAAAACCGGTGTTGGTATTGATGATCTGTTAGAGGATATTGTCAACAAGGTGCCACCTCCGGAAGGAGATCCATCGGCACCTTTGCAAGCGTTGATTATTGATTCCTGGTTCGATAACTACCTCGGTGTGGTTTCTCTGGTTCGGGTCAAGCAAGGCACGCTTAAAAAGAAACAAAAGATTCTGGTTATGTCTACTGGACGTAATCATCTCGTGGATCACATCGGTGTATTTAATCCAAAACGTTTTGATACCGGCATACTGTCAGCAGGTGAAGTTGGTTATGTAATTGCTGGCATCAAAGAGATTGAAGGTGCCCCCGTAGGCGATACGCTGACCCTGGTTGATAATCCAGCTGAAGAACCTTTGCCGGGTTTTAAACCCGTACAGCCGCAAGTGTTTGCAGGTGTATTTCCCATTAGCGCTGAAGACTACGAAGATTTACGGGATGCGTTGGCCAAATTACATCTTAATGATGCAGCATTATTTTACGAACCAGAAACTTCGCAAGCATTAGGGCTTGGTTTCCGATGTGGGTTTCTTGGTATGTTGCACATGGAAATTGTGCAGGAGAGGCTAGAGAGAGAATACGATCTCAGTCTGATTACGACAGCGCCAACAGTTGTTTACGAGGTGCTCGACACGAAGGGTAATGTTCATAAAATAGATAACCCATCGAAGTTGCCGGATGCATCTTATATTGAGGAACTTCGTGAGCCCATAATTATAGCTAATATTTTATTGCCTCAAGAATATGTTGGTAATGTTATTGGTTTGTGTGTTGAGAAACGTGGTGTGCAGCGAAAAATGCTTTATGTTGGCAACCAGGTATCACTGGAATATGAAATGCCAATGAATGAAGTCGTTATGGATTTCTTTGACCGGTTGAAGTCTGTTAGTCGCGGTTACGCTTCTTTGGATTATCATTTTTTGCGTTTCCAGGCAGCTGATCTGGTTAAGCTTGACTTGTTAATTAATGGTGATCGTGTTGATGCTCTCTCAGTGATTGTGCATCGAGATCAATCGCAATACCGTGGTCGCGAATTAGCAGAAAAAATGCGTGAAATTATCCCGCGACAAATGTTTGATGTAGCAATACAGGCTGCGATAGGTGCGCATGTTATTGCGCGTAGCAATGTGAAAGCATTACGTAAAAATGTTACCGCAAAATGTTATGGTGGAGATATTACCCGTAAGAAAAAATTACTGGAAAAACAAAAGGCTGGTAAAAAGAGAATGAAACGGGTTGGTTCCGTAGAAATACCCCAGGAAGCTTTTCTGGCAGTATTGCAAGTAGGTAAGAGTAAATAGAAAATTAATATGTATATTGAATTATTTATTTAAAAGGTAAAAGATAGATGGATTTTGATTTCCCACTTATTATGGTAACGGCAGTATTTATAACGGGTGTACTGTGGGCGCTCGATATAGTGCTGTGGGCACCGAAAAGACGAAGTGCTGCGGAATCATTATCTGCACAGACACCAGAAGATGATGACAATAGTGATAACAATATAGAAATAGCAAAGCAGGAATTGCTTAAGGAATCTGTATTCGTTGAATATTCACGATCCTTATTTCCGGTTATTCTTGCGGTTTTAGTGTTACGTTCATTTGTAGTGGAGCCATTTCGTATACCCTCAGGTTCCATGATGCCAACATTACTAGCCGGCGATTTTATTCTGGTGAACAAATTTTCTTATGGTGTTCGGCTACCTGTTATTGATACAAAAATCATTCCTGTTGGTAAACCTGAGCGTGGCGATGTTCTGGTGTTTCGCTATCCAAAAAATCCTTCGATCGATTATATTAAACGCGTTGTTGGATTACCTGGAGATAAGGTCGCTTATTATAATAAGCAGTTGTTTATTAATGGCGAGCCTGCCACCCAGACTGGACTGGGAACCTATGATGGAGTTGGTGCTGGGGTCACAATGGCGGGCGCACAAATACGAAGTGAGAATCTAACCGGTGTAGAGCATAATATCTTAATTGACTCTCAGAAAGGCACATTAGAAGGTGAATTTCAGGTGCCTGATGGGCGGTATTTCGTTATGGGTGACAACAGGGATAATAGTAATGATAGCCGCTACTGGGGCGTTGTTCCTGAAGAAAACCTGGTTGGGAAAGCTTTTATGATCTGGATGAATTGGGACTCAACCGCTGGTGGAGTGACCTGGAGCCGCATTGGGAATGATATTAAGTAAAATCTAGTGATCTAATTTGGGTATGGAAGGTAGCTGATTGTGCTAACCTAGGATGATAAATAGTTAATTATTTTTGCGGCAGCGCTATTTTTAAAAAACTATTATTTTACAGAAAGAATAATGGAGCAATAACAATGAATCGTCATGATGATTTACACCCAGTGAGAATAAAAAAACAGTGGAAGAATCAGAAAGGAATTACCGGTATAGGTATAGCAGCAATTTTGGTTATGGTTGCTTTTTTAGCACTTATTGCTATTCGACTATTCCCTATATATGTAGAGCATTTTAGTGTCACCACTCATCTGGAAAATCTTGGAGCTGATCAGGCTACGAAGGGAAAAACCGATAAGGAGATACTGTCAACTTTACAAAAGATATTCGATATTGACGATGTTAAAAACGTTAAAAAAGAACATGTTTTTATTGAGCGTCTTAGTGGCGGTGGTATGACTATAGCTATCGAATACGAGGTGCGTACCCTTGGGCTTGGCAATGTTGATCTCGTAGCCGTTTTTTCTGACGAGGTTGAAATTAATTGAGCGTTACGCCTGATGATTTACAGCGTAAGATTGATTACAGCTTTAAAGATGTATCGCTACTAGAAAATGCGCTAACGCATCGTAGTAAAGGTTCCAAAAATAACGAGCGCCTCGAATTTCTCGGCGACGCTATCCTCGGTTTTGTTGTTGCCGAAATACTCTATTCAAAATTTGATCAGGCCTCAGAAGGCCAGCTTAGTCGTTTCCGCGCATCCCTGGTAAAAAAGGAAACATTAGCAGCGTTGGCCAGAGACCTCTCATTAGGTGATTATCTCCTGCTTGGTTCAGGCGAATTGAAAAGTGGTGGTTTTCGTCGTGATTCCATTTTAGCTGATGCCATGGAAGCTGTATTAGGTGCCATGTATCTGGATGGTGGAATTGACCAAACGCGCTCACTGATTGAGCATTGTTTAAAGGACAGGCTGAACAGCCTGTCCCTGGAGGACGCTGACACCAAGGACCCAAAAACCTGTTTACAGGAATATTTACAGGGACGCCGATTAGCGTTGCCTAAATATGAAGTTGTTGCAACCTCAGGAGATGAGCACGATCAGAGTTTTGAGGTTAGCTGTCTTGTTGCAGGACTGGATGAGCCTGTTAAAGGTTCGGGCACCAGCCGTCGCCGAGCGGAGCAGGCAGCGGCGCAGAAAGCTATTGATCGACTTGGTATCTAAGAGGCTATGTTATGACTGATGACATGTCCGATGACGAAGTTTTTCATTGTGGGTATGTGGCTATCGTCGGTAGGCCTAATGTTGGCAAATCTACTTTATTAAATCGTATTCTCGGCCAAAAAATCAGTATTACAGCAAACAGGCCACAAACCACACGGCATCGCATCCTCGGTGTTAAAACAGAACAGACCTGCCAAATAGTTTATGTAGACACACCGGGATTACACCTTGGTGGTAAACGTGCCATAAATCGTTATATGAACCGCACAGCAGTCGGAAGTATTACAGATGTTGATGTTGTGATTTTTGTTGTAGATGCAATGCGATGGACAGATGAGGATGATCATGTTTTAGAAAAGCTCGAACAGGCAACGGTGCCCGTTTTTCTGGCCGTGAATAAAATTGATAGTATTAAACATAAAGAAGACCTTCTGCCTCATCTGAAAACCCTTTCTGAAAAAAGACAATTCCTGCAAGTTATTCCTTTGTCAGCACAAACTGGGGAGGGGGTAGATCTCCTGGAAAAAGAAGTAGAATCAGTTTTGCCAGTTTCTGCTCCTTTTTTCCCCGAAGACCAGATTACCGACCGAAGTGAACGATTTCTCGCAGCTGAACTGGTTAGGGAAAAATTGGTGCGATCATTTACGCAGGAATTACCATATTCCACGACCGTAGAAATAGAAAAATTCTCAATGGAAAATGATATTCGTCATATTCATGCAGTTATATGGGTTGAAAGAGAAGGACAGAAAGGGATTGTTATTGGCAAAAAAGGCCAGCAATTAAAGCGAATTGGTGAACTAGCTCGCAAGGATATGGAACGAGCTTTCGGTGGAAAAGTATTTTTACAACTGTGGGTAAAAGTTCGCTCTGGCTGGTCTGATGACGAACGTGCCTTGCGCAGTCTTGGGTACCAGGATGGCTAACCATAAAATACTGTTACAACCTGCTTATGTGTTGCATCAAAGAGCTTATCGCGACACCAGCGTTTTGCTTGAATTGTTTTCTCCGGAATACGGACGTGTTGGTGTTATTGCCAAAGGCGTTAAGTCTGCAAAGTCTCGTTGGCGAGGTGTATTGCAACCATTTCAACCGCTCCTGGTTTCGTGGAATAAGCGCGGTGAGCTAGGCACGTTGACTGGCGCCGAATCTCAAGGCCCAGCATTAGCCATTGCGCCAGATTTAATCGCCAGTGGTTTTTATTTAAACGAAATTCTCCTGCGACTTCTTGAGCGAGATGATGGCCAGATAGAATTATTCAGATTCTATGACGAAACTTTGCGAGGGCTGGATAAAATTGGGGCAAAAAATTACACAGAAGATAATCCCAGGTCTGTAGCGCTGGAAATTTTATTGAGACAATTTGAAATGCGTTTGTTGGCTGCGTTAGGTTATGGGCTGGTACTGGATCAGGAAGTTGGATCGGAATCCCCATTGCAGGTTGAACAGGAATATATTTACCAACTGGAACATGGGCCAGTTAAAGCAGATACTGCATTCACAAACGTTTCTAACGTTAGTGATAACACTGAAGAGGAATATCGATATGGAACGCGTATTTCTGGCGGTACATTGCTGGCTTTACAGGCGGGAGATTTTTCTGACGAACAGGTTCGGTTAGAATCCAAGCGTTTGTTACGAGGAGTGCTTGGCCATTATTTGGGCTCAAAACCATTGCAGAGCCGTAATCTTGTACAACCCGTCAATCGACACTAGTGTTTAATGGTTAGTAATTATTAACCAAAAATAAATATGAAAGACCGGAATTAAAGAATAATGAATGCCGCAAAGCCTATTCTTCTGGGTGTCAATATCGACCATGTGGCGACACTACGTCAGGCGCGAGGAACCCGATATCCCGATCCAGTTCAGGCAGCCATTGAAGCTGAACAGGCTGGCGCTGATGCCATAACCCTTCATTTGCGAGAGGATCGCCGCCACATTCAAGATCGCGATGTGGAAATGTTGAAAGACATCCTGCAGACACGCATGAATCTTGAGATGGCTGTAACTGATGAGATGTTGGCTGTCGCTGAAAAAATCTGCCCCGCTGATTGCTGTCTGGTGCCTGAGCGTCGAGAAGAATTGACCACAGAAGGGGGGCTTGATGTCGCTGGTCAGCGAGATCGAATACAAGATGCCTGCACACGATTAGCGGATGCTGGAATTCGGGTTTCTTTGTTTATTGACGCGGACCCTGTGCAAATCGATGCGGCGGCTGAAGTGAATGCCCCAGTCATTGAAATCCACACTGGTCATTTTGCTGATGCTACTACGCCAGAGCAGGCGCAGGTTGAGTTAACCAGAGTGACCCAGGCGGTGGAACATGGCATTGATATCGGGTTACACGTTAACGCTGGCCACGGCCTGCATTATCATAATGTCGGTGATATAGCCTCTATTCCGGGTGTGCGTGAGTTAAATATTGGACATGCTATTGTGGCCAGGGCCGTATTTACAGGGATTCAAGATGCGGTTCGGGAAATGAAGCAGTTGATGTGCGAGGCGCAATCTGAATGATTTACGGTATAGGAACCGATATCGTGCGCATTCAGCGTATTGATAAAAACCTGCAGCGCTACGGTGAAAGGTTCGCGAACCGAATTCTTTCTGATGATGAATTTGAAGGTTTTAAGGCTTCTGCTCGCAAAGCACACTTCCTGGCTAAACGATTTGCCGCCAAAGAGGCAGCGGCCAAGGCATTAGGTACAGGGTTCCGGGATGGTCTTAGTCTCAGAGATATAAGCGTGAGCCACGATGAGCTGGGTAAACCCGTGCTGAATTTCAGCCCAAAAGGCCAAGAACAACTGAAAACTAGACGCATAGGTGGAACCCATCTGAGCATTTCAGATGAGCATGACTATGCGGTTGCCTTTGTGGCCTTAGAAGTTATCCTCTGACTTACCACCAAAATTCGGTAAGTTTGTCCATTCGCATCTGTAAAACTACTTAAAACCACTGTCATAACATGCCCAAGTTGGGTAGAATGCGCAGCTTCCGGTGCGGGGTGGAGCAGTCCGGTAGCTCGTCGGGCTCATAACCCGAAGGTCCTAGGTTCAAATCCTAGCCCCGCTACCAATTGAATTGAAAATTGTGTAGTTATCAATAGCCCGACGGTCGGGCTCAGCTTTCAATCCGGCGAAGCCGCTTGAAGGCCACAGATCCAAACTCTGTGCTGACCACCAATTGAATTACCGTCCTCTGGGACGAAAGGGCCTCGGTAACGAGGTTTTTTTTCGCTAATTTAAGCTGGGCGCTGCCTTGGCGTATAGGGTATAGGGAGCTATACTTCGCATACTCCATGGGGTGGAAGAGAGTTGGAGTGGATAGAGTGGGCCTAGGGCCCATTTTTTGTATCTGGAAAAAGATGTGAATTGGCGCCCATCGGGTCGCCCGGTTTAGGAGTAAGAAGTGCGTCACGCACCCGGCAACATACAGGCAATTGTAGAGCCAGTGGTTACATCACTTGGGTACGAGCTGGTAGGCGCTGAGTTTTTAATGCAAGGCCATAGTGGTTTGTTGCGTGTGTATATTGATACCGAAGACGGTATTCAGCTAAACGATTGCCAGCGCGTCAGTCATCAGTTAAGCGGTGTGCTGGATGTGGAAGATGTTATCAAGGGGAAATACCAGCTAGAGGTGTCATCACCCGGACTGGATCGTCCTCTGTTTACAGCGGAACATTTTGAGCGTTTTCAGGGTCATAAGGCCAAACTGAAACTTACAGTACCATTGGAAGGGCGACGAAAGTTTAAGGGTACCTTGAAGGGTATTAAAAATGATCAGGTAGTACTTGAAATTGAAAGTACGAATGATGAGAGTGAGGAAATTTCGTTGCCACTGAGCGCGATAGATAAGGCGAACCTGGTTCCTGAAATTTAAGGCCTGATATTTGAGTTCTGGTAGTTAGGTTCTATACAGAGATGATTACTGAAGTTGTAAAACAAGAGTTGTGAGGCAGGTAAGATGAATAGCAAAGAAATTTTGATGGTTGTTGATGCAGTGTCTAATGAAAAAAGTCTTGATGCTGAGACTATTTTTGAGGCTATTGAAGCAGCATTGGCGACCGCCAGTAAAAAACTGAGTCCTTTGGACATCGATGCCCGTGTTGCTATCGACCGTGAAACTGGTGAATACAAAACTTTCCGCGTTTGGGAAGTTTTCGAGGATGATTCTGAGGAATTCGAAGATCCCGATACGCAGATCAAACTGACCTATGCTCTCAAGAAGAACCCTGATATTCAGGTTGGCGAGTTTATCGAAGAGCCTATGGAGAACGCGGAGTTTGGCCGTATTGCTGCACAGGCGGCAAAACAGGTTATCGTGCAAAAAGTACGTGATGCTGAACGTGCTCGTATTGTAGAGACTTACCAGGATCGTATCGGTGAATTGATGATGGGTGTGGTAAAACGCATGGACAAAGGCAATATCATTCTGGATCTTGGTGAAAATGTTGAAGCCATTGTTACCCGTGATGACATGATCCCCCGTGAAGCCGTAAGGCCTGGCGATCGTTTGCGCGGTTTTCTTCAAGATGTTCGTGCAGAAATGCGTGGCCCACAATTGTTTATCAGTCGTACCGCACCTGAGTTGCTGATTGAGTTATTTAAACTGGAAGTACCGGAAGTTGGTGAAGGTTTAATTGAGATTCATGGCGCTGCTCGCGATCCGGGTTCTCGCGCTAAAATCGCAGTGAAATCGAATGACCCTCGTATTGATCCAGTGGGTGCCTGTGTAGGTATGCGAGGTTCTCGCGTACGAGCAGTGTCCAATGAGTTGGGTGATGAACGTGTGGATATTATTTTGTGGGATGAGAATTCTGCACAGTATGTTATCAATGCTATGTCGCCTGCTGAAGTAACTTCTATCGTGGTTGATGAAGAAAGCCATTCCATGGATATAGCGGTAGATGACGAGCAATTGTCTCAGGCAATAGGTCGAGGCGGTCAAAATGTACGTCTTGCCAGTGAGTTAACTGGTTGGACAATTAATGTCATGTCCGAAACCCAGCTGGCGGAGAAAGGGGAAGAAGAAGGGCAGGTTGCACAACAGTTATTTGTATCTCAACTGGATGTGGACGAAGAGTTCGCGAATATATTAGTGGCGGAGGGTTTTACCAGCATTGAAGAGATTGCCTACGTTCCACTGGAAGAAATGTTACAGATTGAAGAATTTGATGAAGAAACTGTCACCGAGTTACGTAATCGTTCCAAAGACGTGTTGTTAACGCGTGCGCTAGTGCAGGAAGAAGTGCTTGAAGATAAGAAACCTGCTAAAGATTTATTGGCTATGGAAGGAATGGATCAACATCTGGCTTTTGTTTTGGCGAGCCATAGTGTTATTACGATGGAAGACCTTGCAGAGCAATCCGTAGATGAACTGATGGAAATTGAATCAATGGATGAAGAGCGTGCTGCCAAACTAATCATGACGGCACGTGCGCCATGGTTTGCTGAAGAAGGGCAGGGGGAAGATAATTCTGCTGATGGACAACCACAAGGTTAAGGTACCGGGGGTACGGAATGTCAGGCGTAAGTGTAAAACAATTAGCTGAAGTCTTAAGTGTTTCAGTAGACCGTTTACTCAGTCAGTTGGGTAAGGCGGGAATGGAATTCGAGACCGAAGATCAGACGGTTAGTGACGACGAAAAAATGAAACTTCTGGATTTTCTTCGAGACACTCATGGTGGTTCCGTCGAAAAATCTGATGAACCGAGAAAAATTACCCTCAAACGCAAATCAGTTTCAGAATTAAGGCAACCTGGAGCCCAGGGTAAGGGAGTAGCGCGGGGTGGTGGTAAAACGGTTAATGTTGAAGTACGCAAAAAACGCACTTACATGAAGCGCAGTGAAATTGTTTCTGAAGAAGCAGATCGCCTCAAAGAAGAATCAGCAAAAATTGCTCAACAACAAGTTGAACAGGAAAAAGAAGCCGAAGAAAGTCGTGCTCGACGTGCAAAGGTAACTGAAGACAAAGCTAAAGAAGAGGCAGAATCTCAGGCTAAGCAAGAAGCTTTAAAAAAGGCAGAAGAAGAAAAAGCCAAAGAAGCTGTTGCTGTAGTTCCGGTACAGCCGCCTGCTGATAAAGGTGGTGAGAAACGTGGTAAACGTGGTGAGAAGAAGGAAAAAGAAAAACCCACAAAGTATGGTCGTAAAGAATTGCATGTTGATGCCAGTAAATCGGGGCGTCGCAAGAAAAAACCTCGTGGTGGCCGTCGTACTGCTGTTGCCTCTGGTCCAACTGAACATGGTTTTGAGAAACCAGTAGCACCTATCATTCGTGATGTCACTATCCCCGAAACCATTACAGTTGGAGAGCTAGCGCAAAAAATGGCTGTAAAAGCCGCTGAGGTTATCAAGGTATTGATGGGGCTTGGCAGCATGGTAACGATTAACCAGGTGCTTGATCAGGAAACAGCTTCCATTGTTGTGGAGGAAATGGGCCACAACGTCGTGTTAATTGAAGATGATGCCATTGAAAAGGCCATTGATCTATCCGATGAGGAAACAGGCGAAGAAGTTCCACGTGCCCCGGCGGTTACTATTATGGGCCACGTCGATCATGGTAAAACTTCATTGCTGGATTATATTCGAAAAGCCAAAGTGGCCTCAGGTGAGGCGGGTGGTATTACCCAGCACATTGGCGCCTATCATGTGGAAACCGATCACGGTCCTATAACATTCCTGGATACACCAGGACATGCCGCTTTTACAGCCATGCGTGCACGTGGTGCACAGGCAACAGATATTGTTGTATTGGTGGTTGCGGCTGACGATGGTGTTATGCCACAAACAGAAGAAGCTATTCAACATTCAAAGGCTGCTGGAGTACCTATGGTAGTAGCAGTCAATAAAATTGATAAAGAAGAAGCCCAGCCTGATCGTGTGAAGCAGGAGCTGGTAGCCGCCGAAGTAGTACCTGAAGATTGGGGTGGCGATACACAGTTTATACATGTTTCCGCACAAACAGGTGAAGGTATTGATGAGTTGTTAACAGCAATCTCGTTGCAGGCAGAAGTGCTTGAGCTCAAAGCTATTAAAGATGCGCCAGCACGCGGTGTTGTTATTGAGTCACGACTTGATAAAGGCCGTGGTGTGGTGGCAACCATATTGGTGCAAAGCGGTACTTTGAAAAAAGGTGATGTACTTCTGGCTGGCCAGGAACATGGTCGTGTACGCACATTGCTGGATGAGAATGGCAAAATTATTTCTGAGGCTGGCCCCTCAATACCTGTTGAAGTGCTTGGTCTTTCCGGTACGCCTAGTGCGGGTGATGAAGTGCTGGTTGTCGCAGATGAGCGTAAGGCTCGCGAGGTGGCGTTATTCCGTCAGGGTAAATTCCGCGATCTGAAATTGGCGCGCCAGCAAAAAGCCAAACTGGAAAGTATGTTTTCACAAATGGAAGAGGGCGAAGTTAATACACTCAATCTGGTTTTGAAAGCAGATGTGAATGGTTCAGTTGAGGCGCTGAGTGAGTCCTTAACTAATTTATCTACAGATGAAGTGGCAGTAAAAATAGTTTCCAGTGGTGTTGGTGGCATTAATGAATCCGACGTCAATTTGGCTGTAGCCTCTTCAGCAGTCATGATTGGTTTTAATGTCCGCGCAGATGCCTCTGCAAAACGGCGGATAGAAGAAGAAGGTATTGATCTTCATTATTACAGCATTATCTATGATGTTATCGAAGAGGTTAAACAATCGCTCAGCGGTATGTTGGCGCCAGAATTTAAAGAAGAGATTGTTGGTTTGGCTGAAGTGCGAGATGTATTCAAATCGCCGAAGTTGGGCGCTATCGCAGGTTGCATGGTCACTGAAGGTGTAATCAAACGTAATAATCCAATTCGTGTACTGCGCGACAATGTTGTTATTTATGAAGGTGAACTGGAATCACTGCGTCGGTTTAAAGATGATGTGCAGGATGTTCGTTCCGGAACGGAATGTGGTATTGGTGTGAAAAACTACAATGATGTAAAAGTGGGCGACCAGATTGAAGTCTTCGAACAAGTTCAGGTAGCACGAAAACTATAAGCAACTTATGGCTTGTAGCAATTAGTGCATTAGCAACTAGAGTAGCAGGTAGAATATGGCGAAGGAGTTCAGTCGCACTCGTCGGGTAGCAGATCAAATTCAGCGCAATATGGCTGAATTGATCCAGATGGAATTAGGCGACCCCAGACTTGGCATGGTGACGGTAACAGCCGTTGATGTTACCCGCGAATTTGAAAGTGCTCGAGTTTTTTTCACCGTTTTAGGTAAAGAGCTAGGTGATAAATCGCAAATAGAAGAAACCACGGCTGCTTTAAATCATGCGGCTGGTTTTTTACGCAGTGCTCTGGCAAAAAGATTAAAGTTAAGAACAACTCCAAAGCTGATTTTTGTCTATGACAGTTCCATGGAGCGAGGCAATCAGCTTACTGATTTAATTAAATCTGCTGTAACCAAGCCGGCCGGAAATAAATCTGAGGATTCGTAGTATCTCTCCTCTCGTCATTAAAATGACGTAACAAAATCTATTAAATATTGGAGCGGTAATTTTGGCAAGACGTCGAAAACGTGGTCGTAATATCAATGGCGTAGTGCTATTGGATAAACCGATTGGTTTGACTTCCAATGCAGCATTGCAGGTGGTTAAGCGACTCTTTGATGCCAATAAAGCGGGGCATACCGGTAGTCTGGATCCGTTAGCGACTGGAATGTTGCCCATCTGTCTGGGTGAAGCGACAAAAATCTCTGGATTTCTTTTATCAGCCGACAAATGTTACCGCGCAGTTTGTAAATTAGGGGTAACCACTAATAGTGGTGACTCTGATGGTGAAGTTATAGAAGAGCACCCCGTTGGTCAGCTAGACGTGGCCCAAGTTCGGGAAATTTTGATGCATTTCATGGGGGACAGTAAGCAGGTTCCTCCTATGCATTCCGCCATAAAACGCCAGGGTGTGCCTCTCTATAAACTGGCCCACCAGGGGATTGAGGTGGAACGCGAAGCCAGAGACATCACCATTCACAGCCTGGATCTGGTTCGATTGGAAGGTGATGAGCTGGAAATCGACGTTTGCTGCTCCAAGGGCACTTACATTCGCACCCTGGCTGAAGATATTGGCGAAAAATTGGGCTGTGGTGCCCATATTTCTGCTCTGAGACGCACCGGTATTGGTGCACTTGATCATATTGAAATGCACACACTGGACTCGTTGACAACGCTTGCTGAGCAACAGGATAAAGGGGCTTTGGACAGTGTTTTATTACCTACCGAAGCAGCGTTACCAGATTGGCCAGAGGTCCAGTTATCGACCGATGCCAGCTTTTACCTGTGCCAGGGACAGGCTGTATTTGTACCCCAGCTAAAAGACCGGGGCTGGGTTAGGTTGTTTGGGGACAATAAACGCTTCCTGGGGCTTGGAACTGTGCTGGATGATGGCCGAGTTGCTCCAAAAAGACTCTTGAGTACCCAGTAGCGCACATTCCGCCGATTTCTTGCCCTCAAAGCCATGGTGAAAACCTGTCAAATGGGGTAGAATCGCGCACTCTTCGGGGGCTGGACCTAGTAGCCGGCTTTCTGAAATCACAACGCTATATCAAATATAGCTTTTTATATTCTTACTATTAAATAAATACTAGGAGACTAAAATGTCTTTAGATGCCTCTGCCAAAGAGCAGATTACCAAAAAGTATGCCCGCGCTGAGGGTGATACCGGTTCCCCGGAAGTTCAGGTTGCATTGTTATCTGCGCGTATTACTGATCTTTCTGATCACTTCAAGAATCACAGTCACGACCACCACTCACGCCAGGGTTTGCTGCGCATGGTGAGTCGTCGTCGCAAGCTGCTTGATTATCTCAAGAACAAGAATCTTGATCGCTATCGTGATCTGATTTCTAGTCTTGGCTTGCGTCGCTAAATTAGCATTCTGGTAGGTAACAACACCGCTAGTTTGTTCATTAATATTATTTTATTTATATAAATAAGTAATCCAACAAAAATTCTCAAGGAAACTTCTTAAAGATGGCTAATAAAAAAGTCGTACAATTTGGTGGTCATGCTGTAACGATAGAAACGGGCGAGATTGCTCGTCAGGCAGGTGGTGCAGTCATGGTGAGCATGGGTGACACCTCAGTATTCGTTACTTGTGTTGCGAGAAAGAAAGCAGAGCCCGGTCGGGACTTCTTTCCTTTAACTGTTAACTATCAGGAGCGGACTTATTCAGCTGGTAAAATCCCCGGTGGATTTTTCAAACGTGAAGGTCGTCCCACTGAAAAAGAAACACTGACCAGCCGGTTGATTGATCGCCCGTTACGACCATTGTTTCCAAAAGGTTTTATTAACGAAGTGCAGGTTATTGCTACAGTAATGTCGCTGGATCCAGAAATCGATCCAGATATTGCTGCCATGATTGGTGCTTCAGCAGCTGTTTCTTTATCCGGTGTTCCGTTTAGCGGCCCTATCGGTTGCGCACGCGTTGGTTATAAAGATGGTAATTATTTGTTGAATCCATCCGCCACTGATCTGGCAGAATCACAACTGGATCTGATCGTTGCCGGCACCGATAGTGCAGTGTTGATGGTGGAATCAGAAGCACAGGAGTTATCAGAAGAAGTCATGCTAGGTGCTGTTGAATTTGGCCATAAGCAAATGCAAACTGTCATCACAGCTATTAGCGAATTAGTAGCAGAAGTAGGTACAGAAGCATGGGAATGGACCGCACCAGAAAGTAATGAAGCACTAGCTAGCGCTGTTAAAGAAGCAGGTGAGTCTTTGATAGATACTGCCTACCAGGTAAGTGATAAGCAGGAGCGTTATGACCAGTTGGGTGGCATTCGCGGTGATATTGTTGAAAAACTGTGTCCTGAAGGTGACGAAGCAACATACGCCATTGGTGATGTAAAAGAAGCGGTTGGCAAACTGGAAAAATCAATTGTGCGCGGTCGTGTACTCTCTGGTGAATTGCGTATAGACGGTCGTGATACTCGTAGCGTGCGTCCTATTAATGTTCGTGTCGGTGTATTACCACGTACCCATGGGTCTGCTTTGTTTACTCGTGGAGAAACACAGGCAATTGTCGTTACCACATTAGGTACTGCACGTGATGCACAAATTATTGACGCCATTGAAGGTGAACGTAAAGATTCTTTCATGTTGCATTATAATTTCCCTCCTTACTGTGTTGGCGAAACAGGTTTTGTGGGTAGTCCAAAACGACGCGAAATTGGCCATGGTCGTTTAGCCAAGCGTGGTGTTATGGCAGTGATGCCAAATGTTGATGATTTCCCATACACCATTAGAGTTGTGTCTGAAATTACAGAATCGAATGGTTCAAGTTCTATGGCCTCTGTCTGTGGTTCCTGTCTTTCCATGATGGATGCTGGTGTGCCACTTAAAACGCCTGTTGCCGGTATTGCTATGGGTTTGATTAAGGATGGCGATAAATTTGCCGTGTTATCCGATATCCTTGGTGATGAAGATCACCTGGGTGATATGGATTTCAAGGTAGCTGGTACCGAAGCGGGTGTGACCGCCTTGCAAATGGATATCAAGATCCAGGGTATTACCCATGAAATCATGCAAAAAGCGTTAAGCCAGGCAAAAGAAGGCTATACACATATCCTGGGTGAAATGAACAAGGTTATTTCAGAACCTCGTGAAGAAATGTCAGAATATGCACCACGTTATCTGACCATTAAAATTCATCCAGATAAAATTCGCGATGTTATTGGTAAGGGTGGTGCAACTATTCGTTCTATCACTGAACAAACTGGCGCCAGTGTCGATATAGACGATAGCGGTATGGTGAAAGTGGCATCTGTAGACAGAGCTGCCGGTGAGCAGGCCATGAAACTTATTGAGCAGATTACCGCTGATGTTGAGGTAGGTACAGTTTACGAAGGCAAGGTTGCCAAGCTCATGGACTTTGGCGCATTTGTGACCATACTTCCTGGAAAAGATGGCCTTGTTCATATCTCACAGATATCAGAAGAGCGTGTTGAGAATGTGAGCGACAAACTGTCTGAGGGTGATGTCATTAAGGTGAAGGTCCTCGAAATTGATAAGCAAGGCCGTATTCGTTTAAGTATGAAAGCGGTTGAGGCGGCATAGGCATTACCTTAGAAAGGTTATGGCGAAAATAAGTGTTATTAAAAAGGGGCCCATGGCCCCTTTTTATCGTATAAAGTAGTTAGAAGAACTGCCGTTAACTAGAGAATAATGGGGCAAGTGAATGGCAACAAAAATTAAAACAGCAGTTTTTCCTGTAGCAGGAATGGGGACACGATTTTTGCCTGCAACAAAGGCAACCCCTAAAGAAATGCTGGCGATAGTTGATAAGCCACTAATTCAGTATGCAGTGGAAGAAGCTGTTGCTGCTGGAATTACCGAGCTGGTCTTCGTAACCAGCAGTAGCAAACGCGCTATAGAAGATCACTTTGACCATAATTTTGAATTAGAGACCAGTCTTGAAAAACGCGGCAAATATGAGCTCTTATCAATTGTTCGAAATGTGTTACCTGGCGGGGTTCATTGCGTATACATTCGTCAACCTGAAGCGCTTGGTTTAGGACATGCTGTTCTGTGTGCAAAAAATGTTGTTGGTGATAATCCTTTTGCCGTTATTTTGGCTGACGATCTGATTGATGATGGGAGTAGAGGGTGTCTTGCACAAATGACAGAGCTTTATACGGACTATCAATGCAGCATGTTAGGCGTTGAAAAGATTCCACCTGAAGATACCGAAAAATATGGCGTAGTAAAAATTGATCCTAATGCTGACATGCAAGGTAAAATATCTGAGATCGTTGAAAAACCACACCCGGATGATGCGCCATCTAATTTGGCAGTTGTTGGCAGGTATATATTGTCGCCACGTATTTTTGATTTGTTGGAAAAAACAGGTGAAGGTGCTGGAGGTGAAATTCAACTAACGGATGCCATAGCAACATTGCTCAAGTATGAACATGTAATGGCGCTAGAATTTGAAGGTAAGCGGTATGATTGTGGTAGTAAACTTGGTTATCTAACTGCAACTATTGAATATGCATTAAAACATCCTGAGTTAAAAGATGATTTCCTTGGTTATTTACGAGGCTATTGTCTGCCCTCAGAATAGAAGGTCATATTTTTCGTCAGGCTCATTCATGCCGACTTTTCTCTATTTGTAATAAGTCTTTTTCAAGACTATCTTCATTAATAACTGGCAATCCAAGTGAGCGAGAGACTCGTTTATTGACTGATATTGAAAAATATTTTGCGTGGACTCTTGGTAATGGAAGGGCTTTATTCTGCGATGAATTTTTCTTAATAAGTTGAGATATCACTTCCCCTGTTTGTTTTCCAATAAACTCTGGTGTTGAATAGATCGCAGCCAAAGCTCCAGCTTTCACGTAAGATTCAGAAAATCCAATAATTGGTACCCGTTTTCGGTATGCGCTTAATAATATATTGCGAGTGGTCCGAAGGTTGAAAATAATAGGGTCAGGCACGGCGATTATAGCGTCCGCATCAATAAGAATATGGGAAAGGGTCGATATTACGTTGTCTCCAGGGTTGAGAATACCAATCCGATATTTATCATGGTCAAGTAAGTTTAATTTATCAATAGTATATTCGTTGTCATTATTTACGATAAAACTAAATCGATTTACGTTAGGTAGGACTAACTTTGAAAACAGCAAGTGTCTATTTAATGGTTGGTCAATATATATTGCGCCTATATTGTTATTTTCAGGGTGTCTACTATTGCGAATTACCCTGTCAAAATCGTATTTAGAAATTAGTGATGCGAGTACTGGAGCATCTCCAGAATATTTTAATACTTCTTTTAATGCACGTTGGCCTATAGGCACAAAAATATCTGTATTTTCGGGCAGTGATTTCTTTTGAGAGTAGTATTCCTCTAGAGTAATAGTTTTGATGTTTATAAAACTATTATTATTTTCTAGCGTTGTTTTTATGTTTTTAGCAGTTGTGGAATATGGAGTAGAATTGTTGCTGCTAATTAGAATAATATTATATGTTTTTTCAGCAAATGTGATTGCTGGATAAATAAATAGTAGAAAAAAGAAAAATAGTGATGCCATCCCCACGTTATACAAAGAAAAACCATAATCATGGTTTCTAAATATATAATTATTTAATATAGGAGACATTATGATTTATCAATAATTTATTGGCATTATTTAATAATAAAAACACTAAAAATAATTCAGTCCCACTGCATATTTAGGCTAACAAAGCGCTGTGTATCGAATACCTGGTCCGGCCCAGGGCTTGTTCCCCAGTCTATGTATTCATCCAGAAGATTTTGTACAACGAACGAAATTTCTCCCCTCATTTTTCTCGTTCCAAACTCAAAACCAAGGCGAAAATCCAGACGTTCGTGGCCTTCTACAGCATCACCAGAACCAAGCCCGTTACTTTTGCTGGCGCTGGTATATAAGAAACTACCGGTAACGTTGCCGGAGAATTTATTTATAGCCAACAAAGACGTAATGGCCTCTGGAGCAGAGTCGGAAAGTAGCTCTGATGAAATATTCGGATTCTTACTTTCCATGCTTATGCGTGAGTGAGAAATGATAAGGCGGGAGTGCCTGGTTGGGCTAAACTCAAGAGCTGCCTCGGCGCCAGTGATATTTGAGTCAGTCAGGTTGTCGACAACGTCGTATTTAAAATCAAAAAAATCTGTTGGGTCAGCTACTGAATTATCGTCAGGGTTAATAAGATCCCGAACTTCTTCCCTATAGAGCTTTAAGTCAAAAGAAGTCTTTTTCCAGACAAGATTGGCGTGATAGCCTAGTTCATAGGCGGTGATGATTTCCGGATTCATGTCCAGATTGCCCTTCCATAATGTTGTTACGAAGCTAATGGGCTGGGATGGTATGCCCTGAATAGGAACTCGGTAATTATCGTAGCTCTCACGAATTGTGGGAGAACGTGTCGCTCGGCTTGCGGTAAGACGCATTGAATGTTTGCGGTTGAATAAGTAGTTCAAACCCAACCTGGGGGATAATTGATTCCTGGCGAGGTCAGAATCTTCGAACATGAGACCTGCGTTGATAAGTAGTTTTTCATCAAGCCGCCATTCAAGATTGCCAAATGTGCGAAGCATTGTGTTATAAAAAATCTTTTTGCCACCGGTATACCCTGTAGCGGGATTTGTGCCGAATACATCTACACCAAAGACAGAATCCTGGCGTGCACCCAGCCCCCATACAACACGTCCATTTGTGGTAACAGGAAGAGAGTGTTGAAGCTCGAGATCATAACGTTCGCCGTGTGTTGAATTGTCAGCAACTACGTGACCCAGTCCAATAACGGTGACATCGAAGAGCTCATCTTTATTTTCAGCATTGTAATAAAACTGCAGACTGAGTTCCTCATCAGTTTTCACTTGATGTGCCCAGCGGACCTGCGCAAACCGATCGTTGATTTTTCTGTCAACTGTTGTTTGGAGAGTATAATCGTGACTTTGCCTGGGACCGCTATTGCTGCCTGCCTGGATCATAACGGTGTCCGATGAGCTAGCCTGGTAGTCTGCGCGGAAGTTCGCCAGGGTTACGTTTCGAGAGTCATCCCGATCTTCAAAACCCGCATCGTTATTGTAGCCAAGGCTTAGTCGGAAACTAAAATCATCCACAGTGTTGCCAGAACGTAAATAAGCGTCACCAACACCGTTTGAGCCTCTTGTGACCTTGGCGAAGGTTCCCGTTGTGTCAGCTGCATGAAAGGTAATAATATTAATAACACTCAAAAACGAATTGCTTCCGTAACTGGCAGCATTGGGACCCCGAATTACCTCAATTCGTTCTATATCATCAACGGTCAGTGGCAAGTTAGTCCATTCAACGCCGCCAGCTGAAGGAGAATAAACAGAACGACCGTCAATGAGCACCTGCATACGACGAGCATATTCATCGCTCAGTCCGTGATACATAACGATGGGGGTATACCCGTTTTCGTGGCTAACAACAAAACCCGGCACTAACTGAAACAGATCAGCAATTTCTCGGGCACCGGAGGCTTTAATCATCTCGCGGTCTATTACCGTAATAGCTGCAGGCGCCTCGTTTGCGGGTTGAGCAAGACGCGTTGCGGTGAGTACCACGGGGATATCAGCGAAATATGCTTCTTCCGACAAAAGTGTGGTTTCTTGTGCGACTGCGTACAATGGCAATGTAATAAACAGAAATGCGAGTTTGCGGACTTGCCAGAATAATATTGTATTTTTCATTCAACTTACCTGCCATTGATGTGAGTTAACGGTGGGATAATCCGCACTGTAATTAATGTTTAAAAAAATATACGGTTTTACATCACCAATAAACTGTTGCCGAATTTCGATTGACGTTTGATTCTATCAGGGAAACTCGCATTGTTCTTGTTAAATACTTGAAAAATCTGAATAAACTAGTAGATTATGCAGCCTGTAATTACATTTTTGAGTAACCATTGATGAATTTTCCGACTATTGAGTCCTTCGTGGGCAATACCCCATTGGTACGCCTACAGCGGTTGCCAGGTGAAACCAGTAACGTGGTTCTGGTTAAGCTGGAAGGTAATAATCCTGCGGGCTCCGTCAAGGATAGGCCCGCTATGAGTATGATTCGTCATGCTGAAGAGAGAGGTGAATTAAAGGCCGGTGAAACTCTTATTGAAGCTACCAGCGGAAATACCGGTATTGCCCTGGCCATGGCCGCAGCAATCAAAGGCTATCGGATGATCCTGGTAATGCCTGACCACATGAGTGTGGAGAGGCGAGGAGTAATGAAAGCTTTTGGAGCAGAGATAGTGTTGGTGACTCAGGAAGAGGGTATGGAAGGTGCACGTGACCTGGCTTTAAAAATGCAATCCGAAGGTAAAGGTAAAGTGCTGGATCAATTTTCCAACCCGGACAACCCGCTTGCGCACTACGAAGGTACAGGCCCAGAGATTTGGCGAGATACGGAAGGGAAAATCACCCACTTTGTGAGCTCCATGGGAACCACTGGAACCATTATGGGTTGCTCACGCTTTTTTAAAGAAATAGCAAAGAAAGAAGGCACCAACATCGATATTGTGGGTGTTCAACCAACCGAGGGTGCAAGTATCCCCGGCATTCGTCGTTGGCCGAAAGAATACCTTCCAGAAATATACGATGCAGCACGTGTTGATCACATTATTGATGTGACCCAGGAAGATGCAGAGTTGACCACCCGTGCATTAGCTGAGCAGGAAGGAATCTTTTCTGGAATATCATCTGGCGGTGCTGTTGCCGCTGCTTTGCAGTTATCAAAAGAAGTAGAGAATGCAGTGATTGTCGCAATTATTTGTGATCGCGGAGACCGTTATCTTTCTACCGATGTATTCCCTGTATAAAAAAGTGCTTAATAATAGTTAGCCCACATTCCTGTGCGCTAACTTTTTTATTGTTTCCCGTTGTTAACCACAGTAAATCGTCTTTGAGTATTCACATTATGTCGCGTCGCCGTAAAAAATTTCCTGAACCTCGCACAGCTATTATTGAATCTTTGTCTCATGATGGTCGTGGTATTTGCCACATTGATGGCAAAGTTGTGTTCGTACATCGGGCTTTACCCGGAGAAGAGGTAAAATTTCGTTATTGTCGAACTCGAAGTAAATTTGATGAAGGTGATGTGCTGGAAGTAATCAAAGCATCACCGTTGCGTGTGGAACCACTTTGCCAGCACTTTGGAATTTGTGGAGGTTGTAGCCAACAGCATCTAAGTTCTGAATCACAAATTGCTGCCAAGCAGGAAAGGTTGCTGGAAAACCTGGAAAAAATAGGCAAGGTAAAACCAGAAACCATATTAGCACCACTCACTGCAGAGACTTGGGGTTATCGGCGTAAAGCACGTCTTGGCGTGAAATACATGCGTCGAGATAATATAGTTCGTGTCGGTTTTCGTGAACGTAGTAGTTCGTTTCTGGCCAATCTGGATCGTTGTGAAGTTTTACACCCGAAAATTGGTGAACGAATTAGTGACCTTTCTGAACTTGTTTTTAACCTAAGTATAAAAGACCAAATTCCTCAAATAGAAGTTGCCGTGGGAGATGATAATGCTGCTTTGATATTTCGTCATCTTGAGGAATTGACAGAGGCAGACCTTATCTTACTGCGTGAATTTGGTGAAAAAACTAAACTGCTAATATTTTTGCAGTCGGGTGGGCCAAATACTGTTGTACGGCTCTGGCCAGAAACAGGGCCAGAAACTGAAGCAACAAACAAAGACATAAAGTTAAGTTATCACTTGCCAGACTATGATGTAGAAATGCAATTTCAGCCCACGGACTTTACCCAGGTAAACGCCAGTCTGAATCAAAAAATGATAAACCATGCCATTGAATTACTGGATCCCCAGGCGGAGGATCGAGTCCTGGACCTTTTTTGTGGTT
Organism: Gammaproteobacteria bacterium; assembly: GCA_030599435.1. The sequence goes on from JAUVNZ010000001.1 coordinate 23,674, forward strand.
TGGGTAACTTTTCTCTGCCACTTGCCCGTAAAGCTGGCGCTGTTGTGGGTGTAGAAGGTGAGGCAAGTTTAGTGAGCCGCGCCCGTGAAAACGCAGCTCAAAACAATATTACTAACGTAGAGTTTCATGCCACGGATCTCAATGGCGATCTTAGTTTGGAGCCCTGGTATGGCACAGGGTTTAATAAATTATTGCTAGACCCGCCGCGCAGCGGTGCCCCAGTGGTGGTCGCCAATCTTCCTAAACCTTTACCGAAACGCATTGTTTACGTTTCCTGTGACCCGGCTACACTGGCGCGGGATGCTGGCACGCTGGTCAATGAACAAGGTTATCACCTTGTTAAAGCGGGGGTAATGGACATGTTTCCCCACACGGCTCATGTGGAATCTATTGCGCTGTTTGAGCGCTAACAGTAATAAATTTTCTTTTATTTTCAACTAAGTTGTAGATAAACAAGACAAACCGAAATTCGGTGCTATCTTGTTTATACACCCTGAAGAAGGGGGTGGGCTCCTGTAGCTTTAAAGAAATTTAAAGGGTATTAAAGGGATTTGATCATTTAGTTGACCAGGGAGAGAACAATGGCTGTAGGAATTTTACCGGTTGTAGGGAATTGGTATCTAAGCCCAAACGAGCAACGATTTGAAGTCATCGGAGTTGATGAGGATGAAGGTTATATTGAAATCCAGTATTTTGGTGGTGAACTGGATGCATTGGAATTTGATGCCTGGCTAGTGATGGGTTATACGGAAATAGCGGCTCCAGAAGACTGGTCTGGACCCTATGATGACCTTGAAAAAGATGATCTTGGGTACACCGACACCAATGTTCCTCCAGAACATCGTACTTTTGCTGTGGAAGATTTTGAACAAAAAGAATAGTGTCCAAAAGTCGTACTAGATAAGCACAGTTCCCTCAAACTGAATGCCGCTCCATCCATGCCGAATAAATGTGCGAATATTGGCGTGGTCATTGCCTTCAGGATGGTCTAACACATCCTCTCTATAATATTTCCCAAAGCAAGCAAGGGTTTCTTCTTTGTTAAGTCCATGTAGCGTAGCAAAGGCAAAAATTTTACACGAACCTTCGTTACTACCTGACTGGTTGTTCACCACATCATGCCCCTGGCCATTGGTGAAGTGGGTTGGGGTGTATTCATAGTTGCTATCAATAACATCAATAACCTGATCGAACTCAACCTCATTCGGATGTGATTTTATTAATTGAATGAGTTCTTCTATAGACATCGTGTTTCTTAATATTAGTTATCGCGTCAGTTTTTTGTATTTAATTCGATGAGGTTGATCTGCCTCAGCGCCCAGACGACGTTTACGATCGGCCTCATAGTCGGCGTAATTGCCTTCAAACCATACCACCTCACTATCACTTTCGAAGGCAAGGATATGTGTGGCGATACGATCCAGAAACCAGCGGTCATGAGAGATAACAACTGCGCAGCCGGGAAATTCCAGTAAGGCTTCTTCCAGAGCGCGAAGAGTTTCCACGTCGAGGTCATTGGTTGGTTCATCCAGTAGCAACAGGTTGCCTCCGGATGCCAGTAATTTTGCAAGATGTACCCGGTTGCGTTCACCACCAGAGAGATCGCCTACACGTTTTTGTTGGTCGGAGCCTTTGAAGTTGAAACGACTCACATAGGCGCGGGAATTTATCTCCATGGTGCCAACCATCATGTTGTCATGTCCGCCAGAGATTTCTTCCCACACAGTTTTATCATTGTTCAACGTATCTCGAGATTGATCAACGCAAGCGACTTTAACGGTCTCGCCAATTTTTAACTCGCCACCATCGGGCTTCTCATCACCATTGATCATACGAAACAATGTAGTTTTACCTGCACCGTTGGGTCCGATGATGCCAACAATGCCGCCGCGAGGTAGATTGAAGTTCAGGTTGTCATAGAGCAGACGATCACCGTAGCCTTTTTTCACGTTTATCGCTTCGATTACCATGTCACCCAGACGCGGTCCCGGTGGGATGAATAATTCGTTAGTGGCATTACGCGTGGTGTAGTCCTGTTTACTCAGCTCATCAAAGCGAGCCAGACGTGATTTACTCTTGGCATGACGCCCTCTGGGCGCGGTGCGCACCCATTCGAGTTCTGCCTTCATGGCCTTGATGCGTGCACCCTCAGTTTTTTCTTCCTGTTCCAGTCTGGCTTCTTTTTGTTCCAGCCAGGAGGAGTAGTTGCCTTCCCAGGGGATGCCGTGGCCACGATCCAGTTCCAGAATCCAGCCTGCGACGTTATCGAGAAAGTATCGATCATGGGTAACGGCCACCACAGTGCCGGGATAATCGTGCAAAAAGCGCTCTAGCCAGGCGACGGACTCAGCATCAAGGTGGTTGGTGGGTTCGTCTAGCAGCAGCATGTCGGGTTTGGAGAGTAGTAGCTTGCACAAGGCAACGCGGCGGCGTTCACCACCAGAGAGCTTGCTCACATCAGCGTCCCATGGCGGCAGGCGCAGAGCGTCAGCAGCGATATCCAGTGTACGATCCATGCTGTGGCCATCGTTGGCTTGCAGGGTTGCCTCCAGTTCGGCCTGTTTTTTGGCCAGAGCATCGAAGTCGGCATCTGGTTCGGCGTAGGCGGCGTAAACTGCGTCCAGCTCTTCCTGGACTGAACTGATATCGCCCAACGCCTCTTCTACATTGCCCCGTACATCCTTACTTTCATCGAGCTCAGGTTCCTGTGACAGGTAACCGACTTTTAAATTGGGCTGCGGACGTGCTTCGCCAATGATGTCAGTATCAATTCCCGCCATGATGCGCAGCAGGGTGGATTTACCCGAGCCATTGAGTCCCAAAACACCAATTTTGGCGCCGGGAAAAAATGACAGGTAAATATCTTTGAGAATTTCACGCTTGGGCGGAACGACTTTGCCCACGCCGTTCATGGTGTATACGTATTGGGCCATGATGAATCTGTATTCCGTGCTTAAAAAGAGCGTCTACGTTAAGCAAAGGCGCCACGATTGTAAAGTAGCTTATTCATTATCAGAAAGGGGCCTGTATATAGAAGCACGGCTAGCCGGTTTCCAGTAAACTATGCGCCCATAGTTAGAATGTATAGGAAGACAGGTAAGGAATTCGGAGTGTCTGAAGACAGTGACGTAATTAACCAACTCTCCACCATGGGGGATTTTGTCCGCTGGGGCGCCAGTCGCTTCAACGAAGCTGGATTGACGTTCGGACATGGCACCGACAATGCGTTGGATGAATCCTTTTATCTGGTGACTTATGCATTACATCTTCCTCATGAAATTCCACCCTATATGGTAGAAACAAAACTTTCCCAGAAAGAAAAAACGGCTGTATGTGAATTATTAAACAAACGGGTGAACACACGTCTGCCAGCGGCGTATCTTACCAATGAGGCCTGGTTTGCTGGTCTGCCTTTTTATGTCGATGAACGTGTGTTAGTACCTCGTTCACCCATCGCTGAATTGATTGAAGCGGGATATGAACCCTGGATTGATGCTTCACGAGTCGAAGACATAGTTGATTTATGTACTGGTAGTGCATGCATCGCAATTGCCAGTGCTCTGGCATTTCCTCATGCCACAATAGACGCAACGGATATTTCTGCGGATGCTTTGCAGGTGGCGCAGAAAAACATTGAGACTCATAACGTGGGTGATCAGGTTAATTTACATGAAGGTGATTTGTTTCAGGGCCTGGAAGGGCGATGTTATGACGTTATCGTGAGCAATCCTCCCTATGTTGATGCTGAAGATATGGGTACCTTGCCAAAGGAATATCATCATGAACCTGAATTAGCATTGGCCGCTGGAGAGGATGGGCTAGATATAGTTCGGCGTATACTGAAACAGGCAGGTAAACACCTAAAGCCAGGTGGTTTGCTTATTGTAGAAGTAGGTAACAGTGCAGCGGCACTAATAGATACTTACCCTGACGCACCGTTCACATGGCTGGAATTTGAGCGCGGTGGGTTTGGTGTGTTTTTGTTGACAGAAGAACAGCTTAGTCAATCAAAGTTTTAGTCCTGTTGGTCATTCTTATGTAGTTCGTTTGTTAAGGAGATGAACCATTGACACACTCTTCAACTAAACCTTTAGTCGAAGTTCGTAATCTGGTTAAACGATACCCCAACGTTATGGCCGTCAATGGCGTTGATTTTGATTTAATGCCAGGGACATGTTTTGGTCTGTTAGGCCCTAATGGTGCGGGTAAAACAACCACTGTTGAAATACTGGAAGGCATACATCCTGCGACTTCTGGGGAAATTTTATATAAAGGCGAGTTGGTAGATAAGCGATTCAGAAACGAAGCGGGTATAATGTTTCAATCAACGGCGCTGCAAGATTTTATTACCGTCCGCGAAACCCTGGAAATGTTTGCTCGGCTTTATCCTCAAAATACTGATATCGAAGAGCTCATCAAACGTTGTAATTTAACCGAATATCTAGATCAGGATAATCGACAATTATCTGGTGGTCAGCGGCAACGATTATTGCTTGCTATCGCGCTGGTCAATAACCCAGATATTATATTTCTGGATGAACCCACCACTGGATTAGATCCTCAGGCGCGACGTAATTTTTGGGACTTGATTGAACATATCAAGTCAGAAGGAAAAACCATCTTGTTGACCACGCATTACATGGATGAGGCCTATGTGTTGTGTGATGAAATTGCCATTATGGATCACGGTAAAATTATTGCGCAGGGCTCACCAAAAAAATTACTGGAAACGCATTTTAACGATATAGTTCTACAAATCCCCGAAGAAGCGCTTGCTAATGAAGATAATTTTCCTTATCCAATTAATAGACAGAAGGGCATCGCTGAAATTGCTACCAGTGATATTAACCAGGTGGTAAGGGACCTTATTGACAGAGATATTTCTTTGTCACATTTACAGGTTCGCTCGCGAAATCTCGATGATTTATTTCTGGAATTAACGGGCAAGGAAATCAGGGCGTAGAGGTAGACATAAGTATGTTCATTAAACGATTTCTTGCATTATTAAGCGCACGAAATAAGGAATTCATCCGTGATCGTTCTTCATTGAGCTGGAATATCCTGATGCCCGTTCTCATTGTCGTAGGTTTTGCTGTTACCTTCACCAGTGATTATTCAGACCAGTATAAAGTAGGTGTTGTTAATCTTGATACTACAAGAGAGCAGGACTCTCCAGAATTTGTCGAGTTTTTTAATACTAAATATATCGATTTTATTCAGATTAGTGATGCCGAATCTGCAAGGGTTAAAGTTCAGCGACATCAACTAGATATGCTGGTTGATATTGGGTCGAAGAGTTACTGGATTAATAATGAATCTCCTAATGGTTACCTTGCTGAAAAAATACTGATCACTTCAGGATCAACTTCACTTAATAAAAAAACGGTTACGGGTAAAGAAATTCGTTACGTGGATTGGGTAATACCGGGCATTCTGTCCATGAATATGATGTTTAGCGCGTTATTCGGCGTGGGTTATGTCATTGTGCGTTATCGAAAAAATGGCATGTTAAAAAGGCTCAAGGCGACACCGGTTTCTGCTTTCGAGTTCCTGGGTGTGCAAATCGCATCACGTTTGCTATTAATCATGGCAATTACCGTATTCGTTTTTTATAGTACAAATCTGTTTATTGGTTATGCAATGTTCGGTTCGCACCTCAGTCTGTTTTTAGTGTTTGCACTTGGTGCTATCAGCCTCATCAGCTTGAGTCTGATAGTATCGGCAAGAACTACCAGTGAAGAAACCGCAGGAGGTCTTTTGAACCTGATTGCCTGGCCCATGATGTTTTTATCAGGTGTATGGTTCTCTCTGGAAGGTGCGAATCCATTAATGCAAGACTTCGCAGAAATACTACCGCTGACCCATATAACAGCCGCTACAAGAGCAATAATGATTGACGGCGCAAGCTTGATGGACGTTTCCTACCATCTGGTTGTGCTCGTAGGCCAGAGCATTTTATTCTTATTGATTGGGGCATATACTTTTAGGTGGGAATGACCGCTTTATACGGCGATTTCAACCGATCGACGCAACACTTTAATCTTACAACAAAAAGATGGAGTGTTGAATATGAAACAAAGAAAGCGAATTTATTACACCGAAGCACAGCAATCCCAGATGTGGGATCGATGGCAAAAGGGAGAGTCATTACATTCCATCGCCAAACTTTTTGACAGAGGCCACTCCTCCGTATCCCGTATTTTATCGTTAACAGGGGGAATACGTCCGCCAAAACGCACACGCTCAAGTCGCGCATTATCACTTTCAGAGCGAGAGGATATCTCCAGAGGTATTGCGGTTGGTTTATCTATGCGATCGATTGCGGGTCAATTACATCGTTCTCCTTCGACGGTGAGTCGTGAAATTAAGCGCAATGGTGGTTATGATGATTATCGCGCTGCCCACGCTGAGCAAGCCACCTGGGGCCGGGCTTGCCGCCCAAAGGTGTGTAAACTCACCTTTAATCGGCC
>JAUVNZ010000259.1 GCA_030599435.1 Gammaproteobacteria bacterium
AGCAGAGCAGTTAGCTTCAATCTCCGCAGCAGTTATTACTGGATCGGTACAGGTTAATTCACCAGTCCCCGTATCTGCACCGCCAGGGCCAAGACCAAGTTCCATCAGGAAGCCGATTTTATCTGCAGCGCGACCACCGACCAGCAAGGCGGCTTCATCCGGCCATTGAACCTCACCGCGATTATCGTCATCATTATCTTTTACCTGGTAACGGATTTTTGTGATGACAGAAGCATTGAGGTTTGATGGTAATGAAAGATCCTCGCCTTCGATCATTGTCTGGGTACCCTGCATGGTATAACCTTTGGCGCGGAACGTGCGGCCAAATGAATTCAAAGCGGGGAAGTTTTGAAAATGACAGCCCATACATGGCATGCCGGTTTGTCTTGCAAATGCAGGGACTGCTTCAGCAGTATGCGGGGTAAGGAGAGCGGGTAATGTGATAGCCAGGAAAGTCAGATATAAACCAGTGGACGTTAAGAATCTCATACCAGTGTCCCCTTTGTGTTAATTTTTTATCATTTATAATTATTATGGCTACATAAACATTTTTTTTAGATCACATCAAGAAAAAAATTGTGGTAATTTAAATTGGTGCAGTAGGATGTGGTGAGGAACGAACCGCATCAATCGCGTTAATCTCCAGACTCAATCGTCTCATCTGACTCGCAGGCGTAATCCATTGGATATACGCCACGCCACGCCGTTCATAAGCATGAAAACTGGAAAATGGCTAATCGCCAACTCGTTTAACCCCTAAGTTTTGTACTGTGGTAATCTGTTATCTTTTCCTTTTATATTGCTTGTTTTGTGTTTTTCTCGATTGATGCGGTTCGTTCCTCACCGCATCCTACTATACTGAGATTTCCCCAAAATTCTGCATTCTTATGAAATATCCGGGTTAATACGATATGTGTGGACTGTGTGGTGAATTAAGGTTTGATAAACAGCTGCCGGAGCGGCAGGTTATTGAACGCATGAAAGCAAGATTGCAAAAACGCGGGCCTGATGCTGAGGGTGTTTACGTCAAAACTCCGATTGCTTTGGGGCATCGTCGTTTATCAATTATCGATCTGACGGAAAAAGCAGCGCAACCGATGACCGATGAACAGGTGGGAGTTGCACTGGTGTTTAACGGCACCATTTATAATTACCCTGACTTACGTAAAGAGTTGCAGGTTTTAGGTCATAGTTTTAAATCAACGGGTGACACTGAAGTTATTCTGCGCTCATATATTGAATGGGGTGAGGATTGTGTGTCTCGACTGCAAGGCATGTTTGCTTTTGCAATATGGGATGACAAAAAACAACAGATATTGCTGGCACGAGATCGTGTAGGTATAAAGCCGCTGTATTTTTCTCAAACTTCCCAACGTTTGTTGTTCGCGTCAAACACACAGGCAATCATTCACGCGGATGAAAAAATAGATACATCAATTGATGCTACTGCCTTGCACCATTTATTTACCTTGCATGCGGTTGTGCCTGCGCCGCGTACCGTTATTAATGGCATAAGAAAAGTCAAACCCGCACATTATTTGTTAATAGATGCAAAGGGTAATGTAACAGAAAAACGCTACTGGTCTTTAACCGCAAAACGTCCTGATACTAAAATGAGTGAGCAGGACTGGATAGCAGCCGTTCACGATGAATTACGACGAGCCGTTGAAAAGCGCGTAAAGATTGCGGATGTGCCAGTGGGCGTGTTGTTATCGGGCGGAATCGATTCCAGTTTGCTGGTGGGTTTGCTGGCAGAAGCGGGTCAGAAAGGACTAAAAACATTTTCCGTTGGTTTTGAGGATGCACCGGAAGAAAAAGGCAACGAATTTGAATATTCTGATGCCGTGGCGCAGAAGTTTGAAACAGAACACCACCAGTTAATGGTACCGAATAACCAGGTATTGCCACGCCTGCCGGAAGCCTTTGCCAATATGTCTGAACCCATGTTCGCTCAGGATGCGGTGGCGTTTTATTTATTGTCAGAAGTGGTTTCCAAAGAAGTAAAAGTGGTGCAAAGCGGGCAGGGTGCAGATGAGGTTTTTGGCGGTTATTTCTGGTATCCACGAATGCATCATTCCATAACTCCAGGTATTAAACGTTTTTCTGATGAGTATTTTGATCGTGATCATGCTGAATATCTGGAAACGGTTAACAGCCGTTTTCATACCGAGGATGTAACCTCACAGATGATGCAGGACCTGCTTGATGAGGTGGAAGCGGATGAATATCTTGACCGTGTCCTGGCAGTTGATGTTTGCACATTGATTGTCGATGATCCGGTTAAACGTGTCGATAACATGACCATGGCATGGGGGCTGGAAGCACGTGTGCCTTTTCTTGATACACAATTGATTGAACTGGCGGCTTCTATGCCGCCAGAAATGAAATTACCCAATGGTGGTAAACATGTATTAAAAGAGCTGTCGCGAGGATTTTTGCCGGACAGTGTGGTTAATCGCAGTAAAGCCTATTTTCCTATGCCGGCGTTAAAATATGTACGTGGCGAGTTTCTTGAATTCATGAAAGAGATTTTGTTGTCTGATGGCGCAAAACAACGTGGTTTGTATAATCCTGTTTATGTTGAAAAATTATTAAATAAACCGGAAGATTATCTAACCCGACTGCAGGGCAGTAAATTGTGGCATCTGGCTGCGCTGGAGTTATGGTGGCAACAGAATATAAGCAAATAGTGGTTGTGTCAGTTTATACATAAGTTGTCGGGTTACGCTATGCTAACACGACCTACAGTATGGGGTATGTAGGTCGTGTTAGGTGTTTTTTGCCGTAACGCGACATGATGTAACAACAAGTTGTGATGTAAATTGAAATGTTATAAGGAGGTAACTACATGGAATACAGGCGTGCATTTATACCAGGTGGCTCATATTTTTTTACACTTGTTACTGAACATCGAAGACTGATATTTGATAATGCGGATGCTGTGGATACATTGAGAAAGGCTTTCGGTGTTGTGCGTGCCTCGCGACCGTTCGAAATTAATGCAATTGTCATTCTGCCCGATCATTTACATTGTATCTGGACGCTGCCGCCGAATGATGCGGATTTTTCCATCCGGTGGCGTTTGATTAAGACCTGGTTTACAAAGCATTGTGATCGTGCTTTGTTGGTGTCACCTAATGTTTCCAGGAGACGAAAAAAACAGCAGGCCGTATGGCAAAACCGTTATTGGGAGCA
>JAUVNZ010000346.1 GCA_030599435.1 Gammaproteobacteria bacterium
GTCCAGAGGATGACCAGTATAAAGAAGTACCAGGGGTGGCGGACGAAGCGATGCAGAGTTGAGATGTGTAATTGTTCCGGATCTTCGCAGCCCTGGTGGCGATTTTTCCACTGAGTCCAGCCCAGAAATACCATATTGTCATAGGATTTCAGAGACCAGATAAATCCACCAATAGCAGCAAGCATGAGTCCGTTCATCAGTAATGACCAGCTTCCCTGCCATTGCCAGATGACAGGCCCCGGGTTTTGTTGCATGAGCCAAAGTAGAGGCAATAGCAATACAACGGATAACACGTTAAAAGCTAATCGATAGACAGGCATTAGTGTTGGCCAGCGTACGGCGACGTAGCTTTTCAGCTGATGGGAGGCTAATAACGAATGTAATGCGAAATAGACCACAAAACCGACAGCCAACGGAACAAGAGAGATGATTATTTCGTTATTCATAAGTAGACTGAAAGTACAGGTTAAATTTCAGTTTTTCCATACAGGGTCGATACTTAGCTTGAATTAAAAGGTTAGAGGTTTTTGGTAGAAGATCATCAGTTATCAATAGCATTTAGGCAATGTTTAAGGAAGGTTAATATGAAACGTCAAATTAAACTTTATATTTTATTGGCAATGTTGGGTCTGGCGATGGCATCTCCGGCATCCGCAGATGGTTTTATATTTGGAGCCAAGACTGGCCGTGTGGCGGTTAATGATTCTAGCGTGAATACATACCCGACTAACGTTGGTTTTATTGTTGGCTATGAAGTGGGTATAGCGGTTGGTGATCTAGCACTGGAAGGCGAAGTTACATCTACAATCAGCAAGGGTAAAGTAGATGGCGGCGGTACCTTCGAAGCAGACACACAAGCGGTATATCTCGCATTTCGTTCAGCTGGACCGGTTTATTTAAAAGCCAAAGGTGGTTTTTTGACGATAGATAACAGTGGAAACACTGATAGTGGAACGTCCTTTGGTATAGGTTTTGGTTTGGGCCTCGGTCTTGTGCAACTTGAAGTTGAGTTAACAAAAACTGCCGTCGACCCCGATATAGTATTTGCCAGTATTGGTGTTAATTTCTGACGGGTAAATCCTGACTTACGAAAGAACCCCGGTATCTACCGGGGTTTTTTATTGTCTGTAAAAACCTGGCTTCGAAGTGTTTCAATAATAGCTTTCGCCGCATTGGATAATGTATGACTGGGGTGAAAAACAAAACCTAACTGACGAGAAATATTAATTCCTTTTACATTCAGCGCAACAAGTTCTGCACTTAGCATAGTCTCCGGTAATACAGACCAACCCAATCCCACGCTAACCATCATTTTGATGGTTTCAAGATAGTTTGTTGTCATTCCTGTTTTTAGTGTCAGTCCTTTTGGAGCAAAGGCTTGCTCTAATAATTCTCGTGTATAAGTGCCATGCGCAGGTAAGATGGCTGGGGTGTTAATAAGCTGTTCTAGTTTGGTACTTTTATGTGCAGCCAGTGGGTGGTTTTTGTTGATAACGATGGACAGGGGATCGGGCCAGATGATTTCAGTTTTCAGATCGTCTATTGGGTCTGGGGGCAGAGTGACGATACCCAATTCCAGCTCGCCCGCTAAAACAGCCCGGCACGCAGCTTCCGAATCCATAAAGTGCAGGTCTAATTCTACATCTGGGTATTGGGCGCTATAGTTTCTTAATACGGGTGGTAGGCGATGCAGGCCTATGTGGTGGCTGGTGCCAATACTCAATCGGCCGGTTACCGAGCCAGAAAGGTTGGTGATGAGTCGCCGACTGTCTTCTATATCATTAAGGATGGATTTGGCGCGTGGCAATAATTCCCGTCCTGCTTCAGTCAGGAAAACCCGGCGTCCGATGCGATCAAATAATGGTGTACCGAGTTCATCTTCCAGCGCAGCCACCCGCTTACTTACCGCAGGTTGGGTGAGGAAGAGCTGATCTGCGGCGAGGGAGAATGATTCCAGCTCTGCGGCGGTAATAAAGGTGCGCAATCCTGTAGTGTCCATGGACCCAGACTAATCATTCCATAATGGACTGTAAACGATTAAAATACAGAATTGTTGTTATTAACAGGTTGGTCTAGGATTCTCCTTAACCTGGGAAAGAGCGAACAAACACCTGAGGAAAGAACGATGGCCGGCAAGACCCTTTACGACAAATTGTGGGATCAGCACGTAGTGCGTAGCCAGGATGATGGTACCTGTCTCCTATATATAGACAGGCATTTGGTGCACGAAGTGACTTCGCCGCAGGCCTTTGAGGGACTGCGTTTGGCTGGCCGCAAACCATGGCGTGTGGATGCCAACCTTGCTACGCCGGATCACAATGTGCCGACGACAAAAAGTGA
>JAUVNZ010000035.1 GCA_030599435.1 Gammaproteobacteria bacterium
AGTTGTTTTGGCATTGTGCGAGCCAGTTCGAGAAAAAAATTCAGACTGAGGGTGGCATAACCGCTATGACGATCGAATGTGGAAGCATAATGTCGATGTACAGCTTGCCACTGTTTTTCAGTGAGTTCATCACCATGCAGGCGAGAAATTTTTACGCCGGATTCTGAAACTTCCCTGCGTTCACGCCGAATTTTTTTACGCTTGCTGGAAATAAACCGATCAAGGTAATCATCAAAACTTTTATAATCTTCATTGTACCAGTGAAACTGACAGGCAAGACGTGGCATGAAACTATGTTCTTTTAACTCTTGTAAATTTTTTTCATTTGGGAATAGCCAATGCAAAGAAGATACTTGCAATTTTTTGGCGTGCTCAATGGAAAACTTTATGAGTTTGTCGGCAACGGTTTTTTGTTCTGCTTCCGGCGATATTTCTGGCAATATAAGTAGTCGTGGTCCGGTGGCTGGTGTGTAAGGAATAGCAACCACTAGCTTGGGGTAATAATGACGACCGCTGCGATGGTAGGCTTCAGCCCAGGCCCAGTCGAATACCAGTTCACCATAGGAGTTGGTTTTAAGGTATTGGGGAACGGCACCAACCAACTTTTCATTATCGGGTTCGCCTTCGTAAAGTAAAAGATGTTGAGGTGTCCAGCCTGCGGTTTCGCCGACGCAGTGGTGGGTTTCCAGTGCGGAAAGGAATTCGTGTTTGAGAAAAGGAATATCAGTTCCGGCAAGCGCATTCCATTGTGCAGCCGGAATTTCGTTGAGATTGTTAGAGATAGAAAGGCGCATCGCCTTACGGGTTTATCCAGCCATATTACTTTTCTAGATTATCAAGGAAGCGCTCGGCATCCAGAGCTGCCATACAGCCTGTACCGGCTGAAGTAATGGCCTGGCGATAAATATGGTCAGCGACGTCACCAGCAGCATAAACACCTTCAATGCTGCATGCAGTTGCGTTACCTTGCGAGCCACCTTTTACTGTTAGGTAACCGTGCTCCATATCCAGCTGGCCTTCGAACAAACTGGTGTTAGGTTTATGGCCGATGGCGATAAACACGCCATCGAGATTAATGTCCTGTGTGCTGTCATCGTCAGTACTTTTGATGCGCATACCGGTTACACCCATGTCATCGCCTAACACTTCGTCTAGTGTGTGGTTCCATTGAATGTCGATATTGCCTGTTTTGGCCTTTTCGATGATTTGATCAGCCAGAATTTTTTCACATTTAAATTTGTCACGGCGATGTACCACAGTGACATGCGAAGCGATATTGGAAAGATACAATGCTTCTTCTACTGCGGAGTTACCTCCGCCGATAACAGCAACGGGTTTATTTTTATAAAAGAAGCCATCGCAGGTTGCGCAACCAGAAACCCCGCGGCCTTTAAAAGCTTCTTCAGATTCCAGGCCGAGGTACATGGCGGAGGCGCCAGTCGCAAGAATGAGAGCATCGCAGGTGTACACGCCACTGTCGCCCGTAAGTTTAAAAGGGCGTTGGGTAAGCTCAGCTTTATTAATGTGATCGAAGATAATTTCAGTGTTAAAACGCTCGGCGTGTTTTTGCATACGTTCCATTAATTCTGGGCCTTGAACGCCTTCGTTATCACCGGGCCAGTTATCTACCTCAGTGGTTGTCATTAATTGGCCACCTTTTTCCATACCGGTGATTATTACCGGATTCAGATTGGCGCGAGCACCGTACACGGCAGCGGAGTAGCCTGCAGGGCCAGATCCGAGAATTAATAATTTGCAGTGTTTCACTTTGCTAGTGACGTCGCTCATGGTTTTGAAAACTCCTGAAAAAAGTGTTGTTAATTATCGAATGCTAATCACAGATATGATGGTTCGAAAAAGAAAAATCAATGCTGTGTCAATATGCGATGAGATGGACGAATAAGTTGCGGCAATATTACGGAAAGACGGAAAATACGTAAAGCAAACCATGGAGATGGATGCAAATTGATGAAACTATTAAGGGGGTTATGCATCGAGTGTTACGGCTATACTGAAACAATAATCCCCGGGTCGGAACCAAGTCGGAAATAGAGGCGAAACTATTAATAAGAGAGCGAAAAACATGAAAATAGGTGTGCCTAAGGAAATCAAAATTCTGGAAGGGCGGGTGGCCCTCATCCCAGAAGCGGCTGGTTTGCTGGTTGGGCAAAGCCATGAAGTTTTTGTGGAAACCGGTGCAGGACGGCTGAGTGGCTACAGTGATGAGCAGTATCAAGCATCCGGTGTGACTATTGTTGATACTGCTGAGCGTTTATATGGAGAAGCCCAGCTTATCGTTAAGGTAAAAGAGCCTTTACCGGCTGAGGTGGCCATGTTGCGTGAGGATCACCTGTTGTTTTCTTTTTTGCATCTGGCTGCCGCCACTGAGCTGTTGCAGAGTTTGCTGGATATTGGTCTCACTGCGGTGGCCTTTGAGACGGTGGAAACGGAGTCAGGGCTATTACCTTTATTAGCTCCCATGAGTGACATCGCTGGTCGGGTGGCGGTACAGGTGGGCGCTCATCTGTTGCACCAACCTCAGGGCGGCAAAGGCATTTTGTTGGGTGGTCTGCCCGCAGCGGAGCGGGGGCATGTGGTGGTATTAGGTGCTGGTGTGGCAGGCGGAAATGCTGCAGCCATGGCGGCGGGTTTGGGTGCGAATGTGACGGTGTTTGACCGTAATCGCGACAAGCTGGCCCGTATGCGGGCACTGGGCAACAATGTAACTGGCTTACACCCCTATCCTGAGGCATTGCACGAGGCCGCAGTAACAGCGGACTTGATGGTGGGTGCGGTGCTGATCACCGGGGAGAGGGCCCCACACCTCATTAGTGCCAACACAGTGGCCGAGATGGAGGACGGCAGCGTGATTATTGATATTTCGGTGGATCAGGGCGGTTGTATCGAAACCACCCGGCCCACGGACTATTCAAATCCCACCTTTATCCATGAGGGAGTGGTGCATTTCGGGGTCACCAATATGCCCGGAGCCGTGCCACGAACTGCCTCTCAGGCCCTGTCTGCTGCCCTTACACCCTATATTTTACGCCTGGCCCAGCCTGATTGGGAACAAAATGAGGAATTAGCGCGTGGGATCAATGTGAAAGGGGGAAAAATAGTGCATCATGCCCTCAAAGACCTGCTAATATAAGACAATCTTACTAGAGAACTCTTATATTTAGAGCCCTTAACTAGAAAGCACCTCAGGAACGCCTTTGGCACAAGCAAAGATACAGACAAAACCAGGGACACCCCTCGCAGCCCATATGATTCGCGGCTTGCGCGAAGGGGCACTCATCATCTTCGGCACCACAGCACTTTTCCTGCTGCTCTCCCTCAGCTCCTACTATCCGCAAGATCCCGGCTGGTCTCATAGCGAGACGACCGCAAGCATCGCCAATGTGGGTGGTGTGGTGGGCGCCTGGTTTGCTGATTTTTTCCTGCATATGTTCGGTTACCTGGCCTATCTGGTACCTGTGGGCGTGGCCTATTTTGGTTGGTTGTTGTTCCAGGGCCGCAAAGATCAGACGCCAGTTGATTATCGTCATGGTGCGCTTCGTGCCGCCGGTTTCTTACTTACCCTGGGTGCAGGTACTGGTCTGGCCGAGTTGCACTTCGCGGACTTCGCTAACATCACGGTCGGTTCCGGAGGTGTGTTGGGTGATGTGATCGGCGGTAGTCTGCAAAGCATTGTCAAAGATCTTGGTAGTACCCTGTTTCTCCTGGCGCTGTTTTTCACAGGTGTGACTTTGCTCACCAGTTTGTCGTGGTTATGGCTGATGGATGCCACCGGTCGTTTCACCTTGAGCTCAGTGAGCTGGACTCGTGAGCGTGTGATGCAGCTAAGAGATGAAATCGAAGGTCGACGTGCACGGCAGCATCGTGAAACCAGTGCGCAAACAGTCAAAGAAAAAACCAAAAAGCGTATACCGCCGCGTATAGAGCCGGTGATTAAAAGCCGACCTCAAATTTCAGAGCGTGCTGAAAAAGAACGTCAGGTCTCCATGTTTGAGTCATCGAGCGAAGGTGATTTGCCAGCGCTGGCTTTGCTGGATCCTGCCGATGAACGCAAAGCGGAAATTTCCACTGCCGCACTCGAAGCAGTCTCTCGTCAGGTAGAACTCAAGTTGCAGGAATTTGGTGTGGATGTGCAGGTTGTTGCCGTGCATCCTGGTCCGGTCGTCACTCGCTATGAGTTAGATCCGGCACCCGGCGTTAAAGTGAGTCAGATTAGCAATCTTGCCAAAGATCTGGCGCGTTCATTGTCAGCCATTAGTGTACGCATTGTTGAAGTCATTCCCGGTAAATCCACTATTGGTCTGGAAATCCCTAACGAAGATCGCGAAATTGTCCGTCTTTCCGAAATCATTGCTTCCAAAGAATACGAACAGGCCAGTTCGCCGCTGACTCTGGCGCTGGGTAAAGACATTGCTGGTCACCCCGTCACTGTCGATTTAGCAAAAATGCCGCACTTATTGGTAGCTGGCACAACAGGCTCGGGTAAATCCGTGGGGCTTAACGGCATGGTGCTGAGCATGCTTTACAACGCCACGCCGGAGCAGGTGCGGATGATTATGATTGATCCCAAGATGCTGGAGCTTTCTGTGTACGAAGGCATACCGCATTTGCTGGCACCGGTTGTTACCGATATGAAAGAAGCTGCCAATGCCTTACGTTGGTGCGTTGCTGAAATGGAACGTCGTTATAAATTGATGGCACATCTTGGTGTTCGCAATGTGGCGGGTTATAACCGCAAGGTAAACGATGCTTACGATGCAGGTGAGCCACTTGTTGATCCATTTTATACGCCAGTCGTTTTGTCTGAAGAAGAAGGTGAAGAGCGTCTGTTAGAACCATTCCCACAAATCGTTGTGGTTGTGGATGAGCTCGCTGACATGATGATGGTGGTGGGTAAAAAAGTTGAAGAGCTCATCGCGCGTCTCGCACAAAAAGCGCGTGCGGCAGGTATGCATCTTGTGCTTGCCACGCAACGACCTTCGGTAGACGTGTTAACCGGTCTTATTAAAGCCAATATTCCTACACGGATGGCATTTCAGGTGTCTGCCAAAGTGGATTCACGCACTATCCTTGACCAGGGTGGAGCGGAACAATTATTAGGCCACGGTGACATGCTTTATCTTGCGCCGGGCGCCGGCATTCCCACACGTGTTCATGGTGCCTTTGTTTCAGATGCTGAAGTACATCGTGTGGTGAAGGACTGGCTGGGTCGAGGTGAGCCACAATATGTAGACGAAATACTGGATGGCCCGGCCGCAGGTACCGATATGGGTGGTGTGCCAGGGTTTTCTGATCCAGATAACGAAATGGATGCGCTTTACGATGAAGCCGTTCGCATTGTCACAGAAACCCGCAAGGCTTCTATCTCCGGTGTGCAACGCCGCCTCAGGATTGGTTACAACCGTGCAGCGCGCATGGTAGAAGATATGGAGCGTGAAGGTGTTGTGGGTGAACTGCAATCCAACGGTGCGCGAGAAGTGTTAGCACCACCACCAATATCCGCCAACTAACATTCCTTAATGTGATGCCATGGGAAGAACGGCATCATCCTCCTTCTTCTTATTCCTCAGGTTATTATTTCTAGCCATAGCTATTTCCTTTGCGCTGTCAGCCTGTAGCGATAAAAAATCCCATGAAGATCAAATTCGGCAATTTGTAGCTGCAGCTGTTACTGCTTCCGAGTCACGTGAAGCCTTAACCATTCATAAACTTATTTCAGTTAAGTATAAAGATGAAAGTCGTCGTGACCGGCACAGGTTAGTTGGCCTGGCAGTGGGATATTTTTTACGCCACAAAAACATAAATATTTTTACTCAAATTAGTGAAATAAACTTTCCTGTGCCATCCCCATCTCCAAAAAAGGCCAGAGTAAAACTGTATGCCGCAATGACGGGGTCGCCTGTCACCGGTGCACAAGCGTTACTTGATATACGAGCTGACCTTTATGAGTTTGATTTAATGCTGACGAAAGAGGGCGATGAATGGCTGTTACAAAAAGCCGGCTGGCAACGAGCCAGTATTGACGATGTAATGGGTGGGGAATAGCGAATAATTTCTTTATATTGAAAGCTGTTATTCAAGAAAAGGTCTGCTTGCAAGTAGGAATTTTTTTGGAAAAAACTTTCATTCTCCCCACATTCGACTATAACAAGTATACAGAAGGCCGCTCTTGGCCATCTAAGTCTTTGAATATATATTTCCAAGGAGGTCGATATGTATTTCAACAAAATTGCATACCTAATAGTAATCACGTGTTTTATCTTAATATCAATGGACGCAAGTGCTATTCCAGCATTTGCCCGGAAGAATAATATGGCTTGCAGCGGCTGTCATACGGCCTGGCCAGCACTGAACGCCTTTGGACGGCAATATAAGGAACATGGTTATCGCGTCGGTCATCTTGAGGCCCCAAAAAAGACTATCAGTAAAGATCTGAAGTGGGATGAGAACTTGCCCGTCTCTGTTGTGATAGTTGGACGGCCCTATGACAAAAAAGACAGTGGTGATACCAAGATTCGAGCATTGCATGAAGTCGAATTGATGGTAGCAGGACCCATGGGTGAGAAATTTTCCAGCTTTTTTGAAATTGAAGCAGAAGACGAGGTTACTAATGGGATCGGTTTTGATACCGGCATTCCAGCGGCTGCCTTTACTTACAGTCACAATGAGGCGGTGAATGTGCAGTTGTCCTGGGGTAGCAATACCTGGTTTGATCCCTATGACAGCTACTCGGCTAACCGCAGAATGACTCGTGGCACCAATGCGGTTATTGATCAGGGATTTGGTGGTGCCGATAATGGCGGCAAGCTAAAAACTTCTCGCCAGAATATTGCCGTTTATGGTCGACCCATACCCAAGCTGCTGTATGGGCTTGCGATGAGTGGAGACGCTGACGACCCAGAGGGAGTTGAGGGGAATACTGTAACCGCGCGTGTTGCCTTTGATGTGATGCCAATGGTTACCGTTGGTGCATTGGTTGTGAGTGGAACCTGTGATGCTGTTAATTGCACTGTTGATCGTGAATACAAACGTACTGCCATTGATGCTCAGGCGGATGTCAGTAATTTTGTTATCAATGCGGCTTATGTACAGGCCACTGATGATAATGCTCTTGCCACGGCTGATGTAGACAATGATGCTTATTATGTTCAGGCATTCTATACCGTTAAGGAGGGAAGCCGTACTACGTGGGCACCACTGGTTCGTTATGATAACTACGAAAAAAATGACGGTGCAGACACGATCAATGAGCTAACGCTAGGAGTCAATTACTACTTCACTGAGAATGTGCGTGGCATGATCGAATTCTGGGATCGAAGTGGTGATGGCACAACAGCTGATGATGACCGACTGACCGTTCAGGTGTTTGCTGCATTCTAAGTTGATCGCATGATTTTTAGAGCTGGGCCTGTAGTGAAAACTGCAGGCCTTTTTTATTAAGAATTGCTAAATTTTACGGCCGAACCCGAATAGTTCTTGTAATATCAGTTTCTAATTTACAAATAGTGCAACCTAGACAGAGCATTTGCTACTGCTGTATAGGAGCTATTCAGGTATCACCAAACACTTTCTTTAATAAATCGGTGGTTTGTTTTACTGGGTCTTTGCGAATAGCGGCTTCTTCTTTTGCAAGGTAATAAAATATCCCACTTATGCCTTTTTGAATAACGTGTTTTGTCAGGTCTGCTTTGACGTTAGGTACGAAGGGCAGCTTTTTATATTTACCCATAACTTTATCGTAAGCTTTAATTGCTCCTACCTCTGACAGGCTGGTTTCTACTATTGAATGCATCTCTTTCTCCAGGGAAGGAGACATCTTTTTCTTGAAGTATCGTGTTGCGGAATCTTCGGGGCCATTATAGATAGTCTTTACATCGTCAAAAGCCATATCTGTGATTGATTGTATAAATAGTTTTTTTGCTTTTGGCGTTGCGGCCTCAGCTGCCCGATTAAGTTTTAATTCAAGGTCAACAACTTCTTTACGTACACCAATTTTAGATAATACTTTTTTTACAGATTTTAATTTTTTTGGTAAGGGTATGTGAATAGCGGGATCAGCATTAAATCCATTAACGGCACCGAGTTGACTGACAACATTATTAGACCCTATTTGTAGAGCCTCTTTAAATGCTTTATTTATTTCGCCAAGACTTGGGTCAGTAGTTTTTTGTTTACTATCAAGGGAATTGAGAAATTCTTTTCCTTTATCCCACCAATTTTCAGCATTAACCTGACTGGCGGACAGTGAAAGGACAATAACAAAGAGACTAGAAATAGTTTTGTAGTGCTTCATTCGAGCCTAATAGATTTCGCATTATTAGTAAGGAAATGAATATCGAGGTAAAGGTTACTCTGTAGCAAATTCTAGCCGGTCTTCAAAATCTTCCAGCGCTTCTTTGGCGCATGCTTCATCTTTGTCTCCGCCCGGCGCTCCACTTACACCAATAGCGCCAATTCGATAACCCCCAGCATTTATGGGTAAAGCACCTTCCAGTATTACAAGGTCGTCCATATGGTTGAGTTCGGGGCGTATGTCGCCACGGGATCTCGAGAATTCACCGGATGAGATGCCTGATAAGATCGTCGCATTCGCTTTTTCTTCAGACAATTGTAGAGTGAACCTGGCCGCGAGATCATCGCGCAGTGCGGCGCGGATGTTTCCACTTCGATCGACCACCACGGCGCTGACCTGGTACCCCTGTTTGCGGCAAACCATAACGGCTTTATTGGCAATATCGCGCGCGAGCTCCATGCCAATGTTTTTTACAGTAAGAACGTCGCTGGCATATGCTGGTGCTGTTAAACCTTGCAGGGAAAAGGTAATTAATGCGGTCAGTAGTAACGGTTTGCGGCTAATCATGAGCAGGGCACCTTGGTTCATTGTTGGGCTGTTAGCAGGTATTATATGTATTCTGTCTATTGGCCTAATTTTGAGGTATTCGTGTGTTAGATGTAAATAGTCATATTGTCAGAGTAAACCCTCTATGGCCAACCTGTTTGCTTGTATTATTTGCCGCTTTATTCTCAAGCCTCATGGCATCTCCAGTTCAGGCTGGCAAAGCAATGGATCGTCTCGATGCTTTTTTCAGTGCCAAAGGCGCACTTCGTGCCGATTTCGTACAGACGGTACAGGGGGCGGCATTTTCTCAGCCAAAAGTGTCCCATGGTATTTTGATGATGCAACGCCCGGGCAGGTTTCGTTGGGATTACCAGACACCTTATCCTCAACTGATCCTGGCGGATGGCAAACACCTGTGGATTTATGACAAAGATCTGGCGCAGGTTGTGGTCAAACCTCTTGATGAAGCGTTGGGGGATACGCCCGCGTTGTTGTTGAGTAGTGAAGGATTAAGTGGTGGCTCTCTGAAAGAGAATTTTATTCTCACAGAGCTGGATGAAATTCGTGACGGTCTTTACTGGGTACAATTATTACCAAAAGCAACAGAATCCAACTTTCAGGAAATGAGGATGGGTTTCAGTGAGAAACATATAAGTAAGATGGTGTTGGTAGATGGTTTTGGTCAACGAACAGAACTGGCTTTTTCCAACGTTGAGTCTAATGCGAAGTTGCCAGCAGACAGTTTTGTTTTTACGCCGCCTAAAGGTGTGGATGTGGTTGGGAATACAGGTATTGAAATTGAATAACGGAAATGAATAGTTGGAATGAGCACCTGGTATGAGCACTTGGCATGAAAAACAGCGCTGATTTATTTTCCCTGAACGATGACCTTGCAGGCCATCCGCTGGCTGACCGTATGCGTCCTGTTGGAATGGAGTCATACTTTGGGCAAGTTCATTTACTGGGTCCGGGCAAACCGCTACGTCAGGCTATTGAGTCAGACAAATTGCATTCCATGGTTTTCTGGGGGCCGCCGGGTACAGGCAAAACTACCCTGGCAAGAATGATTGCCGGACGTGCTCGCGCTGAATTTATCAGTATATCCGCGGTACTGTCAGGTGTGAAAGATATTCGTGCTGCGGTGGATAGCGCCCAACGACTGCGTCGTGAGCAGGGCCGGGCAACAGTACTGTTTGTGGATGAGGTGCATCGTTTTAACAAGTCACAACAGGATGCCTTTTTGCCTTTTGTGGAAGATGGCACGCTAACTTTCATTGGCGCCACCACAGAAAATCCATCGTTTGAATTGAATAATGCTTTGTTGTCGAGGGCGCGTGTTTATGTGTTGAAGTCTTTGAGTGTTGAAGAAATTAGAGCCGTGATCGATCATGCGCTATCTGATACAGAACGTGGTTTGGGTAAGCGACCTTTGGAGCTCGATGAAAGTTTGCGTGATGATCTTGCCACAGCGGCGGACGGTGATGCACGACGGGCGCTAAACTTATTGGAGATTGCTTCGGATCTTGCCGAGACCGGGCCGGATGGTAAGGAACATATCTCTGAAGCTTTGTTGGCTGAAGTAATGGCTGGTGGTCTGCGTCGATTCGATAAAGG
>JAUVNZ010000392.1 GCA_030599435.1 Gammaproteobacteria bacterium
CCTGGGTGGGAGAATTTGGTTATAACCCAAAAAGCTGATCTACACTGACTGTAAGCTTGTTTAACAATATTTAGTCCAGAAAAAGGGTTTGCCGTAAGTAGCTCAGACGGTCGTTTGTCCCATTCGTCAGTTACCTAGTCGTTTTCTAAAATCGCCCGATGAAAAATTCATTAAATATTTGCGACTTACTGGAGCAGGGCGGCGCACAGGTAAGCTTTTTCGACATGGGTCGTCGTGTAGTTGAAATACCCCTTGATGTAATGCGCAAGTTTGAATCGGCCGATATAGCCTATCCACAACCTTTTCTACAATCCGCATGGCTGGGTATAGTGTTTCAATACCCAGATGAAGTTTCCAACCATCCCCACAATATCTGGTTCGTTAAACTACCACTTGATGAACAGGGACTATTACAGTTAGCCGCACGTGATGATTTTTTACGCCATGTTCTGAAATCATTAGATGAAACCCTGAACAACAACGAAAAACTCCAACAACCTATTCCGGATGACAATCCTCACGGCTTCACACCAAGAGAAGACCGCATGGCAATGTTCCATGCCAAAATTTCAAAACAAACGGGGAAACCTCCAAGCCAATATTATTCGCACGCCATGGATTACTTCGCTGGCACGGCAGGCTTTGAGCAATGGAATTTTGTTGGTTTACAGGGAATTGCTGATGTGGCGGTACGCCTGGACGAAAAAAATGACGCGCAAATACTTCTGAAGGCAATCCCACAAATTCCTACCACTCCATTTGCAGCCTTATGTAGCTGCCTTGAAAGTGTCGCTATTGATAAAACACTCACCCAAACAATTGCAGCGCGTATAACTAAAGCTTTGGAAAATAACGATGTTATGCTTATCGCTGCTGGCATTCGCGGACTATCTTTTAGCACAGATCGAAGCGCGGTTACTACTTCTATCATTTCTGTATTAGAAACCCCTGCCGGTGGTAACGTAGAAGTACTTGCCGCCATCGCTGGTCGCGCATGGGAGACATTGGAGAACTCCGCGTTACGATTTTCGTTTCTCGAAAACCTGGCATCGTGCGATGCCGGACAGCAGGCTTTCAACAGTATTATGGCAGACCTGTTGTTCCTGCCGAAACTACGTCCACTAATCAAAGAAGATTTCCACAAACCGGAACGCTCAGAACAGCTGGATACGGCTATTGGACATTTCCTAAAAATGGTTAAAACATAATAAAACATCCACCCATTGCTCATCTTTTAAAACAGGCTAACAATAATGAAAATAGGCACCCCTCTCTCAAACAATGCAACAAAAGTGATGTTATTGGGCAGTGGCGAATTAGGCAAAGAAGTTATTATTGCTTTACAGCGGCTGGGCGTAGAAGTTATTGCTGTTGATCGATACGAGAATGCTCCGGGCCACCAGGTAGCCCATCGCGCCCACACCATTAATATGGCTGACGGCGAGACGCTTAAAGCACTGGTTAAACAGGAACAACCCCACCTCATCGTGCCTGAAATCGAAGCCATTGCTACCGACATGTTGGCCGAGATTGAGACCGAAGGCCTGGCGGAAGTCATTCCCACCGCACACGCCACTCAACTCACCATGAACCGCGAAGGTATTCGACGTTTAGCGGCAGAAGAATTAGAAATCCCCACCTCTCGTTATGCATTTGCTGAATCACTCAACGATTTACAAATGGCCATTGATGGTGGTGTGGGTTATCCCTGTATCGTTAAA
>JAUVNZ010000129.1 GCA_030599435.1 Gammaproteobacteria bacterium
CTTAAGTTCCAATGACCAAAGATACTACTTATTATAAATCTACATCTTGTTTGCTATTATCTGCAATCTCTCTTGTATAGCAATCGAGTCTGACCCTGTTTGTTTTTCGTATACTGTCCCCGGATTTCCCTCGGTGGGATCCCAATGGTGGTATGATTTATTTTAACTCTTCAAGTTTAGCAGCGTCGCATTCCCGCCAATGGCAGAGGTGTTAATGCTAACCGTTCGTTCAGCGATCAAACGCTGCAAATAATTGGGCCCACCTGCTTTGGGCCCCGTTCCTGACAAGCCTTCGCCACCAAAGGGTTGTACGCCAACCACCGCACCGATCATATTGCGATTGACATAGATATTTCCCACACGTGAGCGTTTTGCAATATAGTCTGCTTTTCCCTCAATACGACTATGAATACCTAAGGTTAAACCGTATTTCGTCGCATTGATCGCGTTAATGACATGGTCTAATTCATTTGAAGTATATCGAATAATATGCAGCACTGGCCCAAACACTTCTTCTTTCAGTAACTCCAGCGAACTGATCTCAAACACCACAGGGACAACATAATTATCTTTTAACAGCTTTTCATCCACTTTTGCCTGACAAATGAATTTCTCTGATTTGTGCAACTTAGCAATGTGTACCATCACCTTGTTTTTACTCTCCGCATCAATCAATGAACCCACGTCTGTCGACAACAATAAGGGATCACCTACTTGCAATTCTGCTATGGCGCCCGTTAACAATTCGATGACGCGGGGTGCAATGTCATCCTGTAAAAACAAAACCCGCAACGCAGAACAGCGTTGACCCGCACTGTTAAATGCCGAGGTCATTACATCAGTAACCACTTGCTCAGGTAAAGCAGAGCTATCAACGATCATTGCATTCTGGCCACCCGTTTCTGCAATCAGCGGCACAATGGGACCCGGACGTTGTGCTAATGACTGATTAATCGTCTTCGCAACTTCTGTTGACCCTGTGAAAATGACGCCGGCTATACGATCATCGGTCAATAAGGGTCCACTCATCACACTACTTTCACCCGGCAACAGGGCTAGTGCATCCGCGGGTATCCCTGCTTCATGCAATAGCTGAACAACGCGCATGGCGGTCAACGGTGTCTGATGCGCAGGTTTTGCGATCACAGTATTGCCCGCCACAAGCGCGGCGATGATCTGACTGGTAAAAATCGCTACCGGGAAATTCCATGGACTGATACAAAGCATGACACCGCGTCCATGCATACGGAGTGTGTTTGACTCCCCCGCTGGTCCGGGCAAAACTTGTGGCGTTAATGTTGCACGTGCCTGCATGGCATAGTAACGACAACTATCAATGGCCTCACGCACTTCGGCCAGGCCATCCTTGATACAACGGCCTCCCTCTTGAATACACAAATACATCAGTTCTTCTCGATGCACTTCCAACAGATTTGCAGCACGTTCTGCAATTTCCGCCCGTAAATCTACAGCTTGATTGCCCCACTCATTTCGATAGTCATAAACCACCGCTAATGCATCAATTACATGCTCCTGCGTCGATTCAACGACATGTCCCACGATCACATCCGGGTTTGCCGGGGAAACAATGGCCTTTAATTCGCCTGTTCTTGTCTCGCCACTTATTAAAGGCGCTGCATGCCAGTCACGTTTAGCTATCTCTGTAAAAGCGTGATCTAAATCCTGCAAGCTCGTGGTTCCAGTAAAATTTATCCCTTTGGAATTTAAACGCGACTCATTAAACAAGTGTCGCGGTAAAGGAATGGAAGGATGCGGTATGCTCTCTAGTGATTTTACACTCACAACCGGATCCCGAATCAGCTCATCAATCGGAAGATTTTCATCTTCGATGCGATTCACAAAGGATGTGTTTGAGCCATTTTCCAACAAACGACGTACCAGGTAGGGTAATAAGTCCGCATGATTACCAACGGGCGCATAGACACGACAGTTAATAGAGGGGTTAGTTTGCTTCACTTCACTATAAACAGCTTCACCCATACCATGCAGTCGTTGAAACTCATAGTCCTGCCCAGGCTTCATTAATGTTAGCACCGTTGCAACGGTATAAGCATTATGTGTTGCAAACTGTGGGTAGAAATATTTACTTGAGGCAATAATCTGCTTCACACAGGCAAGGTATGACAGGTCTGTTATTACTTTGCGGGTAAAAACCGGATAGCCATCCAGGCCTTGCTCCTGGAAATATTTAATCTCACTGTCCCAATAGGCGCCCTTAACGAGACGCAGCATCATACGTCGATGTTTTTTCTTTGCCAGATCTTCCAACCATTTTATCATTGGCAAAGCACGCTTTTGATATGCTTGCACTACGAGGCCAAGACCCTGCCAATCACCCAATGAAGAATGATTGTATACCGCTTCAAATACATCGAGTGTTACATCCAGGCGATCAGCTTCCTCTGCATCAATCGTGATACTGATACCTGCATCACGTGCTTTCTGCGCAATCAATAATATTTTCGGTATCAGTTCATTAATAACCCTTTCACGCTGTGCAAACTCAAAGCGTGGATGGAGTGCTGACAGTTTCACCGAGATATTCGGTGCCTCAAATTCGTTTCTAGCATTTTGACTTTTATTTGCAAGAACTTGAATAGCATGAAGGTATCGTTCAAGGTAACTTTGCGCATCAGGCATGGAAAGTACCGCTTCGCCTAACATATCAAATGAAAAAAAATACGCTCGATTACTTGCATCCTGGCTACGCTGTATAGCACTTTCAATCGTCTCACCTAGCACAAATTGTTGTCCAATAATGCTCATCGCCTCCTGGGTCGCCATACGTATGACCGGATCGGTACTGCGTGCCAGCAAATGATTAAGCACACTGCTCATCGATTCCTGTTCAAAGCGAATCAATTTACCCGTCAACATTAAGCCCCAGGTGGATGCGTTGACGAAAAAAGAATGACTATGCCCCAGGTGTTTTTGCCAATCAGCGTAACTAAGCTTGTCTTTAATTAACTGATCAGCCGTATCAGGATCAGGAATGCGCAATAATGCCTCCGCCAGGCACATCAATGCCACCCCTTCCTGGGAAGATAAATCATATTCACGCAACAGTGCCTCAATCCCACCGCTTGCCTTGGCCTGTTGCCGTGTCGTGATGATAAGTTGACGTGCCCTTTCGGCGATCGCTGACGATTGCGTATGATCCAACTCAGCCTGTGTGAGAAGAGACTTTACCAAACGTGTCTCGTCGATTAGATAGGCATGACTAATCTCTTTTCGCAGAGATGATGTATCTGATGTCAGACTATAGTGAATCATAATTTTTCTATGAATTTCCCTACCCAGAAAATATATTCAATATATCATTAGCGATCGCTGGAGTTAATTTTCATATTACATATCGCAAATACTTTATTTACCTGGCTATGTTGATTCACGGTTGGATAGTGGCATGTTAGGTAGCATATCACTTTGAGCGCTCATTCAAAAAAACGTGTAAAGGTATCTACTTCCTCACGTGGTGTACGATAGCTATTTACCTCTGCTTTAGTATCTTCATAACCTAATGCTATACCACATATTAGTATGCTCTCATCAGGATAACCCAATGTTTCTTTAACAATCTGTGGATATTCACCGAGCGCAGCTTGCGGACACGTGGCCAACCCTTCTTCAACGGCAGTCAGCATTATTGATTGTAGAAACGTACCATAATCCAGAAATGAACCCTTTTGCATAATCGGATCCATAAAGAAAAATAGCATGGCGGGCGCATCAAAAGCTCTGTAATTGGCTGCCCATTGATCCAGCCTCTTTTCTTTATCCTCTCGGGCAATTCCGAGCGCTGTATAAAGCTGAACACCTGTGGCTTTGCGCCGTTCCTTGTAAGGTTCTTGCCATTCACCAGGATAATATTGATAGTCCATTTTTGCCTTTACCCCACTTCGAAACGCATTTTCAATACGCTGCTCCAGTAGGTGCTTTTTATCACCCATAACAACAGCAACCTGCCATGGTTGAGTATTTGCCCCTGAAGGGGCATGTCTAGCTGCATTTAAAATTCGTTTAATTTTCTCTACCTCAACGGCTTTACTAAGAAAAGCACGGGTGGCTTTACGCCTTGTTAGAGCTTCTGTCACTTTCATAATCTATTCCTGATCTTTTTAGATTAATTGTTGTAGAATTATTATAGTCTATGAACACTTCACCTTCTGACATTAAGGTAGAGACATTCTCAATAAACCAGCATAATCACATTAGCCATACTATTCATCTACTGATGCAAGACAGACAAAAACTTTAGGAGGATACTTACATGCCTGAGCATATTTACAAGTCAATAGAACTTACCGGAACATCCAAAATAAGTGTTGAAGAAGCCGTTAATAACGCGATTACGAAAGCGACGAAAACAATTCATAACCTTAAATGGTTTGAAGTGACCGATATTCGCGGTGTTATTGAAAACAACGTCGTAGCTCATTGGCAAATCACAATGAAAGTGAGTTTTACACTCGATGAATGACTATGGGTGAGATCTAAACCACGCATGGAGTTGACAGTGTTTAGCGCATGCACTTTATAAGCACCATTAGGCTTCATTACGGATATTCTTGAATGCCACATGTAAATTTTTAAACAATAAAGATCTCAGTAGAAGGAAAGGAAATTGATTTCCCCTTGGCCAGGCGTTCATCTGAGGACATTGTATCTACGTTACTTACTGATTCAATATTGAGGGAGATACTATGATAGAGAAAGAAAAACCAACACCAACACAAGTTGAAATGGTGGCATGTGAGGTTTGTCTTAAGGAAATTCCAATCACTGAGGCCAGGAGTGAAGAGGCCACAGACTACGTAGTCCACTTTTGTGGTCTGGATTGTTACACGAAGTGGAAGGAACAGAATAAGAAAAAGGAAGGCTGACCCTTCATTTAAATGCCTATTAAAGGGGTCTGGGACTACAAAATACATTACCAGTACAGGGCCAGTGTCTCATCGTCATTCAATTCCACCCGGGTGCCAAGCTTTTCCCCTTCTTTATTCAGTATATCCCTTAACCACTCCGCATCTTCTGTGGTTGCCCGATTTACTCTAAAGCGCCTGGTCTGGGTGGGCATCATGTGCAGGCGGGTGAGCCTGCCAGTCGCAGGATCCATACTCACAAAGTACATCAAAGCCAGATCATCCCGGTACTCTTCATAACCGCTAATACCCTCGTAGTCATTTAGTAAATCACCACAGCCATAAAAAATCGGTTTGTGCCTGTACACCTCGATGCCTTTCGGGTGATGCGAGGAATGGCAGTAAATAATGTCACAATC
>JAUVNZ010000311.1 GCA_030599435.1 Gammaproteobacteria bacterium
GTAAATGTCTTTTGCATGTTAATAAATATAAACAATTCAGGGGACAGTATACCTATTTCTAAATTGTAAGGCCTTGTAAGTTATATGGAATTAAAGTAAAAAGGTCTTAAATAAAAAGCACGACGATAAAAGGAGTATTGGCAAAGCGCAATCATTCTTATTTGTCATTGAAGTGTACTATGCTTAACTTTATAGCGTTTATTGTTCTCTACCTTGTTAGAGTACTAATTTAATTTGATAAATCATCTGCTTTAGGAGCTTATTTTGACCCAACTTCAGTCTGACGAAAAACATAATCCTGTTATTAATAAAATAGGCACAAAAAGCTTTGCCCATTTTTGGACAGGGATGTTTTTCATGACATCTTCAGTCTCACTAATCATTGCCATGTTGATGTTTGTTTTCGTATGGCAACCAATCTGGACTGAAGGTTTCGAGGACTTTCACACCGTTAGCACTGCAATAGACAATCTGAATAAAACAGCCAAGCCCGCCTCAGATGCCGTTCCGCTAATGCTGGTGGAAATGAATAAAATGAATAAGAATATGTATGAAATGAATAAGCATATGCAAGAAATGTATAAAATGAATAAGAATATGCGTGAAATGCAAAATACCATGCAGGATATGAGTGTATCTATAGGGAATATTGAAGAAATGACGCCCGATATAAAAAGGATGACTCTCTCCATTGAGCAAATGACTATGGTTTTATCAACCGAATTGCCACGAATATCCTTTATGATGGGTCGACTAGATAACAAAATGCCTGATATGGATTTCATGCCATTTAGGTAATAGGGCACAAATAGTATCCGCAAAAAATGAATTATATTCATCGCCGTCAATTATTTTTATTCTCGCTTCATAGGTATAAGGAATATCATCTTCGTATTTTGACTTCGGACCAATAATCTTGCTTAGTAATCCTATCTCTTATCCCCCTCTTCTAAATAAAATATCAAAAAGCAGTAATACGAACGTTGGATAGCCGACATGCCCGTCCGCGAGACGCCGTGATCAGCTCACGACCGGTCCGGCATTACTAATATCCGGACCTGCCTCGTCAGCTAAGTGACGGAAATTCTCCTGAAACAGTTTAGCCAGTTCACGTGCCTTCTCCTGGTAGGCATCTGCGTCCTGCCAGGCACCTGCCGGTTGCAGTACCTCGTCAGGAATGCCCGGGCAATGTTTGGGAATAGAGACCTGGAATATAGGATCTTTTTCCATCGGAACATCATCCAGTTCACCGTGAATCGCAGCATTCAACATAGCACGGGTATGATGGATATCCATTCGCTCTCCTACGCCATAAGGACCGCCGGACCAGCCGGTATTGATCAACCAGCAACGCACATTGTGCTGCCGTATCTTTTCACCCAGCAACTCACCGTAAAATGACTGATGCAGGGGCATGAATGGTGCACCGAAGCAGGCGCTGAACGTAGCCGTGGGTTCTAAGATGCCTACCTCTGTGCCTGCAACTTTAGCAGTGTAACCAGAAAGGAAATGATACATCGCCTGCTCCGGCGTCAGACGCGATATCGGCGGCAATACACCGAAGGCATCACAGGTGAGCATGACGATATCTTTAGGATGACCGCCAATACCGGGATATATAGCGTTGGGGATGTGTGTCACAGGATAGGAAGCACGGGTATTTTCCGTCAGCCGGGCATCATCAAGATCCAGCCGGCGGTGGCGTGTATCGACACCAACATTTTCCAGAATAGTACCGAACATTCTTGTTGTTTCGTAGATTAATGGTTCATGTTCTTTGGATAGATTAATCACCTTGGCATAACAACCACCTTCGAGATTAAACACACCATGTTCTCCCCAGCCGTGTTCGTCATCACCAATCAACCTGCGCGTTGGATCGGCTGAAAGCGTAGTTTTGCCGGTACCAGACAAACCAAAAAACACAGCCACATCACCATTTTCCGCCATATTGGCCGAGGCGTGCATACTCATTACGCCCTGCCTGGGCAACAAATCATTCATCACTGAGAATACAGCTTTTTTGATTTCTCCCGCATAACGGGTGCCGCCCACCAATATCAGCCTGCGACTGAAATTGAGTATGACGAATGCTTCTGAGTTTGTACCATCAATCGATGGTATCGCACGCAGCTCAGGGACATGCAACAAAGTAAAACGCGGTTCATCCGCCGCCAGTGTACGACCGAGGTTTTCCGGGCGAATAAACATATTTCGTGAGAACAATGCATGCCAGGCGTGCTGGGTAATAATACGCACTGGTAACTCGTAATCGGGGTCCGCCCCTGCAAGACCGTCGGTAATAAAAATCTCACCACCTTCGAGAAAATCGCAGGCGCGCTGATATAGTCTGTCAAACTGCAACGGTGTAAACGGTTGATTTATCTTGCCCCACTCAATATCTTCGTGGGTCATCTCATCATCGACGATAAATTTATCATTGGGCGCACGACCGGTAAAAGTACCTGTTCGTGTAACCAGCGGCCCGAGGTGGGCAAGGCGCGCCTCACGTCTTCGTATTGCGGCTTCATACAGCTGTGGCGAAGAAAGATTCCAGTGGATGCTTTCAAAATTTTTTATACCAATGTCGGTAAGACACTTTACCAACAGGCCCACATCACCACCATACATCTCTAAAATACTCATTACTTCCTCTCCATAACGGCATTAGTTAGCAAAAAATAATTCCTCACCATAGGCGAAACAAGGATATTGTGCCTTGAGATTAATCAA
>JAUVNZ010000042.1 GCA_030599435.1 Gammaproteobacteria bacterium
GCACTACTGAGAGTCAGGCTCATCGTGAGCTAGCCTCTGGTTTATCCTGCCCGGTGGGATTTAAAAATGGCACTAATGGCAACTTGAAAATTGCTATCGATGCTGTGCATGCGGCCAGTCAACCACACTATTTCTTATCCCTCACTAAAGCAGGGCGATCAGCCATTTTCTCCACCCGTGGTAATGAGGACTGCCATATTATTTTACGTGGCGGCCTAACCCCTAATTACGATGCTGCCAGTGTGAAAATTGCATCCCAGGAAATGGAAGCTGCTGGCCTGCCTGCAAGACTAATGATTGACTTCAGCCACGCTAATAGTGATAAACAGCATGACCGACAACTAGATGTAGCCAAAGATGTTGCAAGACAAATAGCAGCCGGAAATAAACACATAATTGGCGGCATGGTGGAAAGTCATCTTGTCAGTGGACGGCAAGATGTTAAACAGGGTCAGGAATTACTCTTTGGGCAAAGTATTACCGATGCCTGCATAGACTGGGAAAGCAGCATACCGTTACTTCAAGGTTTGGCTGCTGCTGTGCGTGAACGTCGTACGAATACATGACCAATACAAAAAACCAGGTAGCTGCACACAAACTGCGCAGCCGTACAAAATAACCTCTACGCGCCGTAAACAGGACACCTCTCAGAGCTTACATATGAGTACTGAATTCGCCGTGCTCTGCTCCAGCCATTAAATCCCGGAAGTCTTCTCCGCTCAGGTGGATCAATTCGCTATGATCACCAGCCTCGAAATAAACATCCGCGCATTCCGCCAAACTGTCGTCCAATGCCACATCAATGCCATAGGCTTCACCCAGCGGCGGTATGGCGCCAGTTTCGCAATCGGTGAATATATCCACCAGCTCCTCCTCCGTCGCCAGTTCAAGACGGCGATCTAGCTCTACATCAAGCTGATCAAACTCCACTTGATGGCTCGCTGGTATAACAACCATGAGATAACCCTTGTAATCCTCTGTCATCACACATTTGGCTAACTGATCACCTGGAATATGTGCTGCCTCGGCAGTTTCCAAACTGCTTGCCGTGTGTGGGTGTGGCACCACCTCATATTCAACACCCCAACGGCTGAGATAGTCCTGCATTGTCATTGCGACTGCCATGATGCACCCTCCTAAATATGTTGGTATCAGGTCTCAGGCTTCTGGTTCTCAGTTCTTCGAATCAGGAACCCAACCCATGAGTAATCTATAGTCGAGGGGTTTACTGTTGTACAGGTCATAACCACGCAAAAAACCGATATATTTTGCTCTTTTCCAGATAAGATTTTGAGCCAAATACGGTAAAATCGTTGCCCTGTTACTCAAAACTTTTAGGATTTAGCATGCACTGTGCCATTTATAAGGGACCAAAAAAAATAGATCATTATCTCTATGTAGAACGAGAAAATGATTTTTCACGAGTACCGGAAGTGTTACTGGACATGCTCGGCACATTAGAATTTGTCATGGCATTAGAATTAAGTCCGGAACGCACTCTTGCCCAGGTGGATGTACATCAGGTAAAAATAGCGCTGCGGGAACAAGGTTATTATTTTCAGATGCCACCGCAAATCCACGAGCCTCCAATAAATCTTTCATGAAATGTCTATTTAAAAACAATTAAATTCATTACAACCAATTACCAAACCAGCCGTGATTACACTGCCTTTTTTATTTTTTATTGTCGCATTATTGTACTCAATGGTAGGTTTTGGAGGCGGCTCTTCATATAATGCTTTATTAGTACTTTTTAATGTTGACCATCATATCTACCCAACCATTGCATTACTCTGCAATATTATTGTTGTCACGGGTGGTTGTTGGTTATTCATAAAACGTGGTTCTTTATCCCCACGTCTCCTGCTTCCTTTTGTTATCACATCCATTCCCATGGCCCATATCGCTGGCCGATTAACTATCGATAAAACCATTTTCCTTATAGTGCTCTGTATTGCCCTGTTTATTTCAGGATTAATAATGATTTTTCATAAACATCTACAGGAAAAAGTGGTTAAGCCAGAGGTGAATGATAATCTTTGGCGCTGGGGTTTGCCGATTGGTGCTTGCCTGGGAAGCTTAGCGGGCCTGGTCGGAATTGGCGGCGGAATATTTTTATCCCCTATACTTTATTTTCTTGGGTGGGGGACAGCCAAACAAATTGCTGCGACAGCAAGCGGATTTATTTTCGTGAACTCTATTGCTGGCATTAGTGGTCAGTACATAAAACTACAGGAATCGCCTTCGGAACTAATCCAGATAACCGAATATTGGCCAGTATTTATTGCGGTTTTGATTGGCGGGCAGATTGGTAGCCGACTCAGCAGCACTCGACTTTCACCACAGTTCATTCAACAATTAACAGCTGTGTTAGTTTTGTATGTATCACTCAGAATTGGATGGATGCTAATTCAACCATTATAAACAACCCCCAGAAAGGAAAGCCGCGTTTAAACTAAAACGAACTCAGTGTAATAAACACCTGCGCCCAGGATAAGCAGGGCAATTTCCACAACAGTAATCCACAACAACATATAGGTGATGCGACGAGCCGTAGGTTTCATCGGTTGCCAAATACGGCGCATATACCAACGCCATAAAGCAAACTTTGACCAGCTGTTCCAGGAAATACAAAACTTCTGTAGATATTCAGCCCAAATGGCAATGCTTTGATCAACTTCATGCAGCAGAGATTCTCGCTCACTGGCGGGTAACCGGTCATATCTATCTGTGATTGTCAGCTTGGAACCTTGTTCGGCTGCCTCAATCTTTAAAATAGTACTGGATTTTATGCCCTTATCGTAATCAATCCGATAACCGTCATCTAATTTGCTAACTGATAACCCAAATTCAAAATCAAAGGCTTTTCCCTGGCTACTATTTTGGCCACTGAATGAAAAACAATTATCAGATGACTGTTCCCATTTTGTAAAGACCAACATAGGATTAATACGAAACAGTCTTTCTGTATCAGCACAGAATTCCATTAAAGCATCAACCGATAAAGGGGTAATTACTGAAGCCCAGGCGGAATCATCTTCAGCATTTTCCACTGGGGGCTCATTTGTTGAACTATCGTTTGTTGAAAGATCACTCATCAGGATAGGGAACAACTAAGAGGGGTGTTTTAAGCTTTCGAATCATCTTGTCTTTAAGCATTCTTGAGCGCAGTCCAGATACCTTCTTGGGACGTATTGAACCCATTATAATCAGATCATACTTTTCCTGCTCACATGTCGCCAGAAGGACCTCATCTGGCTCACCAACAATCATATCATTGGTATAGTTCAAACCTTTTTTTATGGCCGCCTCACCAACCCGGGCGTGATTTTCATCTACTTCCCGGCCAAGTTCGCCTTCCAGGTAACGACGGAAATCATTTCGTACGGAGCCATTCTGTAGCCAGTCATCGCCTGTGGTGCCTTCCCAAAAAGTGGGAACCACAATCAAATGATGAAGATGAACACCTTCTTTACACATTTCTAATGCGACTTCCTCTGCCGCTTTTGCGCCGTCAGTTCCATGACTGGCAAGTAGCACTTTATTTACTGCAAACATTTTCTCACCGTTTAAAACGCCGGTGTCCGCCTAAAGGCGGACACCGGACACTTACTTTATTAACAGACTTTACTTAATGGTGCTTAGTAAGCCACGTACACTCCCATGGCAATAACAAGCGCAAAAACAAGCGCCATTAAGTCTTCTTTGCGGTCGCTGCCAAAAATTGACAGTGCTGAACCGCGATCAAATTTAGCTTCACTCATAATAATATCCTCTAGTTAAATTGTTTCGCTGATCAGCATCATGACCACAATCAAGGACGCTACCGCCTTGGTTAAGCCAACAACGCCACCGATTACAGCCGGCGCACCGCCTGCCTGTTTCATGGACGCAAGAGTAATTTGCATACCCAAACCAACCAGACCAAAGGCAAACAACCAGGTTATCCACTTACGGAACATCTTAACCTTCTTGGCAGTATGTCGGACGGCCTTATGAGCCTTCTTCAAGATCTTGCCAGATTTTTTACCCATGATTTTGGAGTTAGCCAAACCACGAATTTGCGTATCGTCTTCAATGGAAGCAATCTTGCGGCCTTCAATCAAACGAGCCAACGCGTCTTTACGATCTTGACGCTGCACCTTGTCTTGATTAGCTACCAGGACTGCAATTTGCTCATCAGTCATCATCTTCTTGGCTTTTACCTTGGTATTGTCAAAGTACTTGCCCTTGTAGTGATTAGCTGGAGCAAACATGCCAGTAGTAGAAAGAGCGAACAACATGATGAAACCCAATACGAAGAGAGGGAATTTTTCGAAGATAACTTTACCCACGTTGACCTGTGCGGTATTAGCTTCGCCTTCACGTTTCACGTACCACACTGCCAACCAGATAACGATGATAGGCAGGATCAATACGCGAGTGATGTTGAAGATTTCAGCAACCTTCAAGGTTTCGATGCCATCAGGCTGGAAGGCCAATGCTGCGCCAGCTACCTGAGCTGAGTTAAGAATGCCAGTACCAGCCCATGCACCAAACTGCACGTGACCCATACCCAGTAGCTGACCTACGACAGGGAATACAAACATACAACCCACACCCCATAACAGGATGGTACCGATAGTGTATGCAATTTCCACTGACTTGGCCTGCACAACTGGAGCCGAGGCAACCGTTGCAGATACACCGCAAACGCCCATGCCGGCAGAAAGTACGCCACCCATGGAATTTGGAATCTTCATCCTGGCGCCCATGAACAATGTCATGCCCACTGAACCCAATACGAAGAAGCCAATCATTACGATGGAAAGACCACCCAGATTTTTCAACTCAGCCGCACTGTACAAAGTACCCAGAAGAATAACGCCGGTCTTCAGTCCAAGGCGTGAAAGGCGAACACCATTCTCGGCCCAGCCAGGTACCTTAAAGACGTTAACAATGACAATACCGGCAATGATGCCCATAACTACGTAGTTCAAACCGAGTAGCTTATGGATGTATTTACCTGTTTCACCAACCTTGCCAAAGCTCATACTAATGACTGCAACTTCAGGTGCAATGAACCAACGCACCAGCATTGCGATCAACAGAATAAACATTCCGCCAGCAATTGATGATGAGTAGTAATCCCAGTGCCCTTCTGAATGGGAACCAAACAATTGCCACGCACCAATCAGTGTGGCGAATCCACCAAACCACAATGACAGAGCAACTACCTCACCGCCATATTTATATTTTTTACCCGCTGCTAGATGTTCCATGTAACCATCCAACATCCCGCTGCTCCCCATCCACCACATTGCAAGCATAACAATGCCTATAATCAGTAGTGCCGGCGATTTTTTTGTATACACCATAGTGCCGTCTCCTTCGTAATACTTATTATTTATTATCTGTAACTACTATTTTCTTTCGTGTGCTTTTTATTATCTAGCTTTTTTCTAGCTATTTCTAGCTATGCACAAATCCCTGTGCCAGTACTTTTCATACTAAGGCGCTATTGAACATGTCTATGAACAGAATATCAATATATAAATCATGAAAAATCACTAGTAGATTCATTCATGTTTTAGTATTAACAAATATTAGACTATTAACAGATACATAATTATATGCACAGCCAAATCCGCTCACATTAATCGATAGGCACGCTATGTCTTTCTTTACACGAAGAAAACAGAAGTTTTTTTAGGAAAATAACAACAGACAATTAGGCCAGGTTGAAGTGATGCAACCAATTGATTAAATTCTAACCTAACGGCGGGAAAAAATAATTTAAAATTATTTACAATATTTTTTATTTATAGCTATAACCAACCTTACGACTACTTCTACAGATTTAGCTTGTACTTACCATCAATACCCGTCAGTCGATACACCATAACACCGTGCCCAAAACCTTTTGGGTGTAACTCACGCTTGCCATCCACCCACACTTTCAGACCACCCCCCATAAATGTGGCCTCGGAAATAAGAATTTCACCACCTTCAGCATTAGCCTCAATGGAAGCGGTCAAATTCACCTCCTGTCCAATCACGCTAAAGCTCGCATGTTTGTCTGAGCCCACGTTGCCGACCATGGCCTCCCCCGTATTTACACCAATGCCGATTTGAATTTCTGGCAGACGGTTTTCCTTGTTTCGTTTATTTACTTCGGGAATCGCTAATTGCATCGCCAACGCACAGGCTAATGCGCGTTCAGTATCATCCTCACGCACACTAGGTATACCGAATGTCACTAGCATTTCATCACCCATAATTTTATCAATGCTGCCCCGGTACTCTTCTACTACGTCAATCATGACATTGTAAAAATTGTTCAGCATATCCACGATTTTTTCTGGTGACTGGCGCTCCGAAACTTCGGAAAAATTACGAATGTCTGCGAATAACATCGACACTTCCTGCAATTCGCTACCAATTTTACTGGCCTTGGGAGAAGACACCAGGTTACGAACCACGCCTTCGTTCATATAACGACCAAACAGGTTCAGTAGCAACTTGTTACGGCGTTTGGCATCTTCGGAAAGGGCGGCGATTTTTTTATGTGCCAACCCAATGTCTAGCTGGGTTTTTACACGAGCCTGGAGAACCTTGGTATCAATGGGTTTGGTGACATAATCGTTGGCGCCGATTTCGAGCAATTCGACAACTTTTTCATTATCGTCCAGAGCCGAAACCATAATGACCGGCAATGCAGACATGGAATACATGTGTCGAATGGCTTTGAGAACTTCTACCCCATCAATGTCGGGCATCATGATGTCCAGCAATACCAGATCAAACTGGGTTATTTCAATCTTACTCAACGCCTCCCTGCCACCTTCGGCCAGGGTCACCTTATGTCCCTTACGGGTCACAATGCGTTCGATAACACCCCTGTTCAGAGCATTATCATCAACTGCCAGAATGTGGCACTGTTTTGCCATAACGTTATCTCTAAGCTGAAATTGTCATTTTTGCGAAATATCGACGGAACACAGATAAGTATCGACAATCGTAGGATTTTTTTTAGCTCCACATCAAAAGAAAACCTGCAAAAGAGACAATTCAGGCCTGAGGAGTAATTTTCCAGCACCTATCTTCCAGCAAGAGTGGATTTTGGCCTTGCGCTCAAAATCCCGAGGAATTGTTTGTGAGGTAATATCTTCAACAGCCAATCCCTTCATGCCTTCTATATCCATTTTGAAGCGGCGAAAATTATTGGAAAAAATCAGGATACCGCCCGGCTCCAGTAAGGCTGCTGTTTTTTGCAGCAGCTCCACATGGTCACGCTGGATGTCAAAATTGCCCTCCATACGCTTTGAATTGGAGAAAGTGGGAGGATCGAGAAATATAAGACCAAATTTCAAGCCTCTGAGCAGGGCCTTATCGATCCACATCAGGCAGTCAGTTTGTTCGAATTGGTGTTTTTCCCCCCGCTGGCCATTGAGTGCCATATTGCGTTTGGCGATATCCAGGTAGGTTCGCGACATATCTACCGTGGTGGTTGCTGTAGCCCCCCCAAGCGCTGCGTGCACAGTCGCCACCCCCGTGTAAGCAAAAAGGTTTAAGAAGCTGCGACCCTCGGCCAACTTGCCGATCATCTGGCGCGTGAGGCGATGGTCGAGAAATAGACCGGTGTCCAGATAATCCTCAAAATTGACCCAAAGCCGGCACGGGCCCTCCCGCACCTCGTGAAAATTACGTGTGCTGTGCTGTTTTTCATATTGGCTGGTGCCACGCTGACGTTCACGAACCTTGAAAATCACCCGCTCCTCGGGCAACTCAAACACTTCGGGCAATACCGCTTTAACCTGCTCGCGACGTGATCGCACCTTGTGTGGATCCACCGTGGCCGGCGCGGCGTACTCCTGCACCACCACCCAGTTTTCCTCCCTTTGTTCAGCATCGGGCTGGGTACTGTTTGCAACGGTCTCATACACATCCACCGCAAAGGCATATTCCGGCATATCGGCATCGTAGCAGCGATAACAGCTAATGGATTCCTGCTTGCGCCATTTGGCCAGCTGTTTGAGGTTCTTGCGTAGACGATTGGCAAACATCTCCGCACCGGGTTCCCGGGCACGATCCGCACGACCCTTCATAAACCAACGGTCATCCAGTTCCAGCCGCAGCAGGATGCACTCCAGTGCGCCGTTGTAGAGTTTGTTGATATGTCGGGCACGAATACCGAGGCATTTGCCCAGCTCTGCATCGTTGGTAATGACCGAGGCTCGCCAACCCAAATACTGCTTTTTCAGGCAGTCACCCAATTCTTTATACAAAGGTTTGAGCTCATCAACCTCACCGAGACGCTCTCCGTAGGGCGGGTTCACCACCACCAGTCCAGGCTGTCCTTCTGGTGCAGGGGCACAATCCTTTATGGCGCGCTGGGAAAACTCTATATGGTCTTCCAGACCAATACCGGCTGCATTGTCCTGAGCAATCTCAATCGCCTGACCACTGGCATCAAAACCCCTGATCACCGGCAACTTCTGCAGCCCTTTCACACGCCGCTTTTTGGCATTTTCCACCAGGCCAGCCCAGCAATCGACATCATGCTGCTTCCAGCCATTAAATCCCCAATAAGCACGCAGCAGACCCGGCGCAATATCCGCAGCGATCATGGCGGCCTCAATAGGTAATGTGCCAGAACCACACATGGGATCCACCAGAGCACCGCCCTGATCCGCAATCTCAGGCCAGCCTGCGCGCATGAGAATAGCTGCCGCCAGATTTTCCTTCAGCGGAGCACCCGCACCCTCGAGACGATAACCCCGCCGATGCAGGCTGTCGCCAGAAAGGTCAATATTCACCGTTGCCTTATCGCGATGAAGAAAAACATTCACCCTTAAATCCGGGGTCTGGCGGTCCACGGAAGGTCGTTCACCAGTCTCGTGGCGAAACTGGTCACAAATGGCATCTTTCACCTTTTGAGCACCAAACTGACTGTGATTAATGGCTGATTGCACCGTGCTGAAATCCACCGCAAGTGTGCCATCAACAGCAAGATGCTCTGTCCAGTCGATAGCCAGCACACCGTTGTAAAGTTCGTCAGGATCGGCTGCTGGAAAACTTTTCACAGGTAACAGTACGCGATTAGCAATGCGTGACCACAAACACACCCGATAAGCCGTGGCCAGATCACTCTCAAAACTTACTCCGGCACGAGTCTCTTTGACATTGCTAGCGTCAAGCTGGCGCAACTCATTAGCCAGCAGACCTTCCATACCTTTTGGGGCTGTGGCGAAATAATGGTTTTGTTTGCTCATGGACTGGTCTATTTATAAATTAGTCTTCTAACAGATTTGTACAACTCTATTTCTACTCTTTA
>JAUVNZ010000320.1 GCA_030599435.1 Gammaproteobacteria bacterium
CCGTGGGCACAAAAGCGGTGCCCACCCTACGCTCTAACATAAGTTTTTATTTGCGTGTATTTGCGTTCATTTGCGGAAAAAATTGTTTTTGTTTGTATGGGCGTTAATGGCCGTACTCGGAAGTTAAACTAAAAATCTTGTGTGTCTGCTTTTAGAGTGTTTTAAGTCTCTCATCTCAGGAGTTAATTGCCAGATCAGCCATAAAGTCATTTTGTAGTGTTTCAGATTAAGTCTGAGTTATTACAAATAAAGACATCATTTGATATAGATCATTAATTTCCCACAGTATTTATAGAAAATGGCTAATCTTTAATTAATCGTTGATTATTACCATTCATAAATGAATCTTGCGCAGTACGTAAATACTTTCGGTCAGGCCATGCTGGCTTCTCATGGAGAGCGTGTTCACAAGATTGCTATTGATGCTGGCTTTACCTGCCCAAACCGTGATGGAAGTATAGGTCGTGGTGGTTGCACGTTTTGTAATAACGTTTCATTCAGCCCTCACGGGCGCAGGCCAAAGCAGATAGCAGAGCAGATTGAGTCCGGCAGACAGGTCATTAGAAAACGAACCGGTGCGAAAAAATATATTGCCTATTTCCAGGCATATACCAATACTTACGCCGATGTCTGCGAACTTACTCGTTTATATGATGAAGCACTGCAAGAGCCTGATATTATTGGACTTGATATAGGAACAAGGCCTGACTGTGTTCCGGATAAGGTGCTTGATCTACTGGCAGACTACCAGCAGCAAGGTTACGAAGTCTGGCTGGAACTGGGTCTACAATCAGCGCATGACACAACCCTGAATCATGTCAACCGGGGACATGGTTTTGCTGAATATGAACAGGCAACGTTAAAAGCACGCAGTCGCGGTATTAAAGTATGTACCCATCTAATTCTTGGTTTGCCGGGTGAATCCACCGGACATCATATTACTTCACTGGAACGTGTACTCGAACTGGGCGTTGATGGTCTCAAGTTTCACCCGCTGCATGTGGTTAAAGGCACGCAACTGGCCAATGAATGGCGGCGGGGTGAATATCAGCCTTTAACCATGGATCAATATGTTTCCGATGTTGTCGAACTGGTCAGCCGTACACCGGATGAAGTTATATTTCATCGTCTTACCGGTACCGCGTCATCAGATGTTCTGCTGGCGCCACAATGGTGTTCAAAAAAATGGCAGGTGCTTAACCGTATAACGACTGCGTTGGCTAAACGGGTTGAGCCGCTTGATAGACACGAAGATCAAGATGAAATGTCTGCTCTGTTATTGCCAGAAAAACTGGTTTGTGCGGTCGTGTAACCACCTTAATTATAATGAACCAAAATACAGACAAGCCGGATCAAGATAAAAACAACGTGGATAGAAAAGATCACTGGGAACAGATTTATTCGGATAAAAAACCGACTGAAGTAAGCTGGTATCAACAACATCCTGAGCACTCACTTGAGCTGATCAAAGCCACAGGTGTTGATGTCTCGGCACGTATTATTGACATAGGAGGCGGTGCATCCACGCTGGTCGGTTTTTTGCTGGATGCTGGTTATCAACGTTTATCAGTGCTGGATATTGCACATGCTGCGATTGAACAGGCGAAGTCGCGTCTTGGTGATCGTGCGGATAAGGTTGAGTGGCTAGAACAGAATATAACTAAATGGGCACCAGCTGAGCTATTTGATGTATGGCATGACCGTGCGGTATTTCATTTTCTTACCGATACACTAGATCGCTCAAGTTATATACACACTATGTCGAGAGCTTTAAAACCCGGTGGACATGCAATTATTGCTACCTTTGGTCCTGATGGACCGGAAAAATGCAGTGGCCTTGAAGTTGTCCGTTACAGTCCAGAAACAATGTTAGCCGTTCTGGGCGATTCTTTTCAACTTGTTGAAACCAGAATAGAAGAACATAAAACACCGGGTGGTTCTTCACAAAGTTTTGTTTATTGCAGATTTATAAGAGTATAGAACTATGGAACTTGTCTGTCCTGCGGGTAATTTACCTTCACTTAAAGCGGCTGTTGATAACGGCGCTAATGCAGTGTACATGGGTTTTAAAGATGACACCAATGCGCGTCATTTTGCCGGGCTCAATTTTGATGATAAGCGTGCGAGTGAAGGTATTCGTTATGCGCATGATCGAGGCGCAAAAGTTTTTGTCGCCATTAATACTTTTCCACAACCTTCAGGCTGGACCCGTTGGCAGCACGCTGTCGACCACGCCGCAGAGATGGGTGTTGATGCTTTAATCCTGGCAGACATCGGGGTGATGGATTATGCCCGTCACCGCTGGCCGGAGCTTCGACTGCATCTGTCAGTACAGGCTTCGGCCACCAGCGCCGAGGCGATTAATTTTTATTTTCAGAATTTTGGTATTCAACGTGTGGTATTACCGCGTGTATTATCACTAAAGCAGGTAAAACAGGTTGCAGAAAGCAGCCCGGTACCGATTGAAGTATTTGGCTTTGGCAGTCTTTGCGTGATGGTGGAAGGGCGCTGCATATTGTCTTCTTATGTTACTGGCAGGTCACCTAACACTTTTGGTGCCTGCTCACCGGCCAATGCCGTGAGCTGGAATGAAACCCCGGACGGGCTTGAAACCA
>JAUVNZ010000378.1 GCA_030599435.1 Gammaproteobacteria bacterium
AACAAGTAACAGTAGCATTCCATATACCGCAACTGTATGTGGTGCCCCGATATACTCAGCGAGTCCTCCTGCCATCAAAATTCCTATTGGCATCAACCCATGGAAAGTCACAGTATAAAGAGCCATGACCCGGCCCCGGAGATGATTGGGAACGGAAAGCTGTATAACAGCATTGCTGGTTACGATGATCGTAGTAATGGAAAATCCAATGACCGGGAGGATTAACAAATCTAACCATAGGTTTTGAGTGAACGCGAATAAAGTCAAGCCAACCCCGCCTGTAATCCCAAACAACCCAATTCCACGAGCAAGATCGGCAGTTTGTTTATGACGGGCAA
Source organism: Gammaproteobacteria bacterium (assembly GCA_030599435.1). Next base: position 339 of record JAUVNZ010000378.1, read on the forward strand.
GCACTAACGCAGCTGCTAATGAGCCACCGCCCATCATGCCTAGTAGCAAACCAAGACTCTGAGGTCCACTTTGAAGGATCTGTGTGACAAATACGGGCATCAGCACAGCTGCCGAAGTTCCCACCAGACTAACCATTCCCACCATAATGAGGGCACCGCGGATGGGAATATTATGCCATGCAAACTGTAATCCTTCCCAAACTCTAGCGGCATGCCACCGTTGCCCAACAACCTGCGCCCTAACGGGAAGACGCATGGCCAGTAACGCCCCAATAACCGCGATAAATGTGATCCCGTTGATCAGGAATACCAATCCCTCACCGAACCAGGCAATTAACCAACCCGCAATAGCCAGGCCAATGAATCGCGCCAGATGGATCAGGCTTGAGTTCAATGCAATAGCGTTAGTCAAATCTTCTCGTGGTACTAATTGGGCGATAAAGGAATGCCGAGCCGGCATTTCTAAAGCATGCACCATACCCAAAAGAAAGGCCAACAACAGTATGTGCCACGGCTGCACTAATCCCGTTAACGTCAGTGCACATAGAATAAACGCTTGTAACATGGCGAGCACTTGAGTAGCGATAAACAGTCGGTAACGGGATACCCGGTCAGCAAGTATCCCACTATGTAAACCGAACAACAGGATAGGGATTAGGGCAGTAGCACTTACCAGGCCCAGCATGAAACTGGATTGGGTAATGCGGTATACCAGCCATGCCTGTGCAACATGTTGCATCCAGGTGCCGGTGAGGGAAATCAGTTGTCCAAAATAGAAAAGGGTATAATTGCGGTGTTGGAAAGAACGAAACGTGCGTGTACGCAACAACATCCGTGGTGTTTTTAAATGGAAAAAACTTAACATTTAGCTGAAAGGTCAGCCTTTCTTTTTATTATTCTGTTCCTTCCACTTCGAGTAACAATCCAGACCGCAGAAGTGGATAACGTAGTCTGTAGCTTCTTCACTCTTGGCCTCAGATATTGGGATTTCCTTAAAACAAATCTCACATGACACCATTTCATCTTGCGTTGGTTTCTTTTGCTCTACCATAATCTCTCCTGATAACAATAACTTCTGGTTTATGTAGATAATATCCTCTGATAAAAACGTCTCGCCAAAGAGTAATCTATTTTCTTCCCTTCTAGTGAAATATTTATTGTTTCAAAATTACCTTGTTGCATTATTTAATACACTCCACAATGAAGCCTGGTGGGACTTATTAATCACAAGCCCAGGTCAGGTATCTGCTCGATTCCCTCATCAAGTGTAAAACTCACTTTCATTGTGATTTGCCAGTGATCCACGACATTGTTTTTAATAACACCGCGAATATCGGTCACTTCAAACCATCTAAGGTCATGAATTGTTTTCGATGCTTTCGTAATCGCGTTATTAACGGCTTCTTCAACACTCGTTTTAGATGTTCCGGTGAGTTCTATTGACTTGTAAGTGTGGTCAGTCATGTAAGTGTCCTCCTGAGGTTTTTATCTATCATGTATCAGTACATAAATAGCATGGTTAATGTCTTTTACCGTACATAATGTCTGGCGTTTGGTAGGAGTGTGCGAGTATTACTGCATTTTGTTCGGCCTTTAATCAGTTGATTCTCAATGTGGT
>JAUVNZ010000059.1 GCA_030599435.1 Gammaproteobacteria bacterium
AGGTACAGGTGAAATTTCAGGCGTTGATTTGAGACCGTTCACTCCGTTTACCAAACAACATGTAGGACATCTCGTCAAAAGCGGACAACTTGACACTGATCTGAAGATCAATGTTGATAAAGGCATTATTGATAGCAATATGGGGCTCGTATTGCATCACTTTGATTTAAAATCACTGAGTGAAAAAGAGGCTAAGGAGCTTAATAGTGAGTTTGGTTTTCCATTGAGTACTTCTTTATCGCTTCTCCGTGACAGGGATAACGCCATTCGTCTTGATATACCTGTTACTGGTGATATCGATAATCCTGATTTCGACCCAAAGGATGCTATTGTAAAGGCCAGCTCTAAAGCAATAACCACAGCTGTGCTTCATTACTACACGCCTTTCGGTCTGGTGTTTGCGGCTAATTCTCTCTTTAATCTTGCTACAGCACTCAGTTTTGATCCCGCCTTATTTGATGCAGGAGCAAATATATTAACCGCTGAACATAAACAACAGCTGGACAAGCTTGCTTCCTTAATGACTGATAGGCCAGGTATCCACTTAACACTTTGTGGGTTTAGTAATCTTGCCGATAAAAACATGCTTTTCCCAAGGCATGCAAAAGCAATAGCAGCAGCAACTACGCCGGAACAGCTAGCGAAAGTTAAGCCTTTGTCGAAAGAAAATATGGCTTCCCTTACGCAACTTGCAGAATCAAGAAGCTCGAATATCAAACTATATCTGGTGAATGATAAAAAGATTAAAGCCAGTCGGCTGGTTGAGTGTGCCCCAGAGCATTTGAGTGAAAAAATCTCAGGTGTTGAAATCAGTATCTAGCTGGAAAACAGCTTAAATAGCCGTTGAAATGCGCTGCCATGTCCATGGCATGCTAAAATAACCACTCTCGCTCTATTTACCTGAGAAAAAGACCTGAGCCAAAAAGTACCTGAGCCAATATGACAGCTTGGCCATATTTGGCTAGTAATATTCCAGATTCAGCAGCAACTAATACTACTGGCTTGTACCAGTAACTATCTAATATTTAACGGAAAATGTAACGGAGTCTCCATGCCCTTCGAGAAGATTGTTGTTCCCTCCACTGGCGAAAAAATAACGGTGAATGCCGATAATTCCCTCATTGTTCCAGATAAACCGGTGGTGCCCTTTATTGAAGGTGATGGCATTGGTGTTGACGTGACCCCCGCGATGAAAACCGTGGTGGATGCGGCGGTGGCGAAGGCCTACGGTGGCGATAAGGCCATCGCCTGGATGGAAGTGTTTGCCGGCGAGAAGGCCAATAATCTTTACGGCGGTGATGTGTGGATGCCGGAAGAGACACTACAGGCAGTGAAAGATTATGTGGTATCCATCAAGGGCCCATTGACCACACCGGTGGGTGGTGGGATTCGTTCCCTGAATGTGGCCCTGAGGCAGCAGTTAGATCTCTACGTCTGTCTGCGGCCAGTGCGCTATTATGAGGGTACGCCCAGCCCGCTAAAAGAGCCTGAAAAGACCGATATGGTGATTTTCCGCGAGAATTCAGAGGATATCTACGCTGGCATTGAGTATGCCGAGGGCACGCCAGAGGTGAAAAAACTGATCGATTTCTTGCAGAGTGAGATGGGGGCGACCAAGATCCGTTTCCCTGAGTCTTCCGGTATTGGCATCAAGCCTGTGTCCCGTGATGGCACTCAGCGCCTGGTGCGCAAGGCTATCCAGTACGCCATCGATAACGATAAAGCTTCGGTGACCCTTGTTCATAAGGGCAATATCATGAAATTCACCGAGGGTGCCTTCAAGGAATGGGGCTACGATCTGGCGAAAAGCGAGTTTGGGGCAAAAGAAATTGACGGCGGGCCTTGGAGTTCGTTTAAAAACCCCAATAATGGAAAAGAGATCATTATTAAAGACGTCATTGCCGATGCCTTTTTGCAGCAAATCCTGCTGCGTCCAGAAGAGTACGATGTGATCGCCACGCTGAACCTCAATGGTGATTATGTGTCTGATGCTTTGGCAGCACAGGTTGGTGGTATTGGTATAGCGCCAGGAGCCAACCTCTCTGACACGGTGGCCATGTTTGAGGCCACCCATGGCACGGCACCGAAGTATGCAGGTAAGGATCAGGTGAACCCTGGTTCACTGATTCTGTCGGCAGAGATGATGTTGCGCCATATGGGCTGGACCGAGGCGGCTGACCTGATTATCAAGGGCGTGTCCGGTGCCATCCAGGCAAAGACGGTTACCTATGATCTGGAACGGCTGATGAGTGGTGCAAAACTGGTGAGTTGTTCCGGTTTTGCCGAAGCAGTAGTCGAAAATATGTGATTTTGCCAGTAGTAATTTACGAATGTCTTTGGTGAAATGACTTAATTGTCAATCAAGAAAATACTAAATCTTTTTACTAGAATAGTTTGTATGGAAAAAGAAAATACCCATCACGATGACGGCCTGGCCGTACAGGAAGCACGTCCAAAACTAAAAAAACCACCTATGTATCAGGTGGTTTTATTGAATGATGATTTTACCCCCATGGAGTTCGTAGTCCTTGTGCTGGAACGTTTTTTTGCCAAGGATCGTTCTCAGGCAACACGGATCATGCTGCATGTGCATACCCAGGGTAAAGGCATGTGTGGGACATTTGTGCGAGAAATAGCCGAGACCAAAGTGGCTCTGGTTAATGAGTATGCACGCAGTAAAAATCATCCTTTATTGTGCGCCATGGAAAAGGCATAAAGTGAGTAGAAATACTGCCGATATAGGAGATATAGGCTGTCAAATGCAAGGTCAATATAGAGGTGCACCATGTTAAGTCATGAGTTGGAAGTCACTTTAAACCTCGCTTTTAAAGAGGCGCGCGAACAACGTCATGAGTTCATGACCGTTGAGCATTTACTGCTCGCGTTGATCGATAATCCTGCCAGCAATAGCGCATTGCGAGCTTGCGGTGCTGACCTTGGTGAATTGAAACACGACCTTACCGATTTTGTTCACGAAACCACACCATTACTTCCCGAAGGCGACGATCGCGAAATTCAGCCAACGTTAGGTTTCCAACGTGTACTACAACGCGCCGTTTTCCAGGTTCAATCTTCAGGTAACAAAGAAGTGACTGGCGCGAATGTGTTAGTGGCTATTTTTAGCGAACAGGAATCCCAGTCCGTTTATTTTCTGGGCAAGCAAAATGTTGCTCGTCTGGATGTGGTTAACTACATCGCCCATGGTATTTCCAAAGTCGATGATAGCGACGGTGACCCATTATCAGGTGTGGAAGAAGAACATGAGAACGAAGCTCCTGCTAAAAGCCCATTAGAAACTTATACCGTTAACCTTAATCAGTTAGCTGCTCAGGGAAAAATCGATCCGCTGATTGGCCGCAAAACGGAAATCGAGCGCACGCTTCAGGTCTTGTGTCGCCGCCGAAAAAATAATCCCCTGTTTGTTGGTGAAGCCGGTGTAGGGAAAACGGCACTTGCCGAAGGTCTTGCAAAACAAATTGTTGATGGCGAGGTTCCAGAACTATTAGCCAGCTCTACGATTTATTCACTTGATCTGGGTGCGTTGCTTGCAGGCACGAAATATCGCGGTGATTTTGAGAAACGTTTGAAAGCTGTACTGGCTCAATTACACAAGGAAGAAGGATCAATTTTATTTATTGATGAAATCCACACCATCATTGGTGCTGGCGCTGCTTCTGGTGGTGCTATGGATGCATCCAATCTTATTAAACCCGTGTTGGCATCGGGCGAATTGAAATGTATTGGTTCAACCACTTATACCGAGTACCGAGGCATCTTCGAAAAAGATCGTGCCCTGGCACGGCGTTTCCAGAAAATTGATGTGCCTGAGCCAACCATGGAAGAAACCGTATTAATTCTTGAAGGGCTGAAATCACGATTTGAAGATCACCATGAAGTACGGTTTACACATCAAGCGTTACGTACTGCTGCTGAATTAGCATCGCGATACATCAACGATCGTCATTTGCCCGACAAGGCGATTGATGTCATTGACGAGGCCGGTGCAGTTCAACGATTGCTTCCACCATCGAAACGTAAAAAAACGGTTGGTGTAAAAGATGTTGAAGCCGTGGTAGCGAAAATGGCACGCATTCCACCCAAACAAGTTTCTGCTTCAGACAAAGAAGGTCTGCGCAATCTCGACCGCGATCTTAAGCTGGTGGTATACGGGCAGGATGATGCTATTGGTACCCTGGCATCGGCGATTAAGATGGCGCGCGCTGGGTTAGGAACAGAAGATAAACCTATCGGCAGTTTCCTGTTTGCCGGGCCTACCGGCGTGGGTAAAACCGAAGTCACTCGTCAGCTGGCGAGGATCATGGGTATAGAGCTAATTCGTTTTGATATGTCCGAATACATGGAGCGTCATACTGTGTCGCGTTTGATAGGTGCGCCACCAGGATACGTGGGTTTTGATCAAGGAGGTTTGTTAACTGAAGAGGTGACTAAACATCCTCATTCAGTGATATTGCTGGATGAAATTGAAAAAGCACATCCAGATGTATTCAACTTGTTATTACAGGTTATGGATCACGGCACCTTAACGGACACTAATGGCCGCAAAGCAGATTTCCGCAACGTCATTATTGTAATGACCACCAATGCGGGTGCCGACCTAATGAGTCGTGCCACCATCGGTTTTACAAAACAGGATCATTCAACCGATGGTCTGGAGGCTATCAAACGTATCTTCACGCCTGAGTTCCGCAATCGGCTGGATTCAATCATTCAGTTTAATCCGCTGGATGCTCCAACTATTGCGTACGTGGTCGATAAATTCCTGTTCGAACTAGAAGAACAGCTAGAAGAGAAAAAAGTTTCCATGGTGGTGGATACATCAGCACGCCAATGGATTGCTGAACATGGTTATGATGAGAAAATGGGTGCACGGCCAATGGCGCGTCTTATTCAGAATCGCATCAAAAAACCATTAGCAGAAGAATTGTTATTTGGCCGGCTGGCCGATGGTGGTGTCGTTAAGATTACTGCTGGTGACGATGGTCTGGAATTTACTATTGATGAAGAAGAGTTGATAGTCGAACCCGTATAGCACGCCTTAAAAACTGTCTATTTTTCCGATTACTGCGTCAGCTCCGTGCTCGAATCCTCATGTATTACATATACACTGCGGCTCTCCGCGCGGTGCTTCCTTGTACTCAAAAAAATATCCTATTTTTTCAGGCATGCTAAAAAACAGCCTGGAAGGTATTTGTCTGTAAAAGGGTTGTGGAAAATTATTCGGTTTAGATTAACGAGCGCGGAAAACGATACGACCTTTGGTTAAATCGTAAGGCGTGAGCTGCACGGTGACGGAGTCACCAGTAAGGATGCGAATGTAGTGCTTGCGCATCTTGCCAGATATATGGGCGGTGACCACATGCCCGTTTTCTAGTTCTACTCGGAACATAGTGTTGGGCAGGGTCTCGGTGACCGTGCCTTCCATTTCAATACTTTCTTCTTTTGCCATCTGTCTTTTATTAACTCTCGCGTTTTCTGTTGGGAACAATTAGAAGTTCCTTTGCAAATTCTGGCGCGATAATGCCCTAAATCGGGTCAAGTTACAAAAATAAGTGGTCTCTAGCCCCCTTGCCGTTCACCCACAAAAAAAGCCCGGACGTTTAACGCGTCCGGGCTGCTCTTGCAAAAAGCGATGATGACGTTTGGTCAGTAGTTTAGGCGCACTGAGTCTGTTTCCAGGGCTCTGAATGCCAGCTGACAGTCGGGTGGACAGCATCCTGATTAATAATCAGTTCCATGCCCAGCAATGAGGTAACTGACTCAAAGTCTGTCGGATTATCCAGCTGTTGCTTGAGGCATTCCAGATGGGTGTAATTCATATGTAATGTGTTGGGACTGTAGCCATGTGCCTGTTCAAACTTTTGGCTAACGTTAAATATGAAGCTCAACATGTCCTTCCCCTTCAGGTCAGGAGGCCTGTACGGCTAGCCCCATGGTGATAAATAAAAAGTGTAATAAATGTATCGTTCTTACACTGGGTTATCGTCCAGTGGGGGGATCGCATAAGGGATGATTTTAGAAAGGTGATGAGTGGTTTCTGAAGGCAGATGAGTGGTTTTAGGGGGCAGATGTGCTGATTATTTCCTGTTGTCGATCGAAGCAATTCCAGCGATTATCCCGGTATAACTCAATAGGCCTATATTCCTGTTTATAGAGCATTTTTTGGCAGTTTTTGATCCAGTATCCGAGGTATAAATGGGGTAAATGGCGGCGCCTGGCCTCATTTATCTGCCACAGCAGGGCAAAGCGCCCCAGGCTGAGCCTGGAATGGTCAGGGTCGAAAAAGGTGTAAACACTGGACAGGCTGTGGGGCAGGATATCCATGATCGCCACGGCCATCAGTTGTTCGTTTAGCCTGAATTCCACAAACTCGGTGTCCGCCCAGTTGCTGGTAAGAAACTCCATATACTTGTCTGTACTGGGATCGTCCATGCCGCCGCCAGAATGACGGGCAGCCATGTATTTACGATAAAGTCCGAAGTGTTCCTCGTTGAAAACGGGTTTGGTCACAACTACTTTGATTTCGGTGTTTTTATGTTGGCATCGTTTCTGGCTGCGATTGGGCCGGAAATGCTCAGCAGGAATGCGCGCCGCCATACAGGCACGACAGGTGGGACAATGAGGCCGATAGACAAAAGCCCCGCTGCGGCGAAAACCGTTTTCCAGCAGGACACCATACAGTTCAGTGTCCATGGCTGCTTTGGGATCCGCAAACAGGGTAACCGACGAACGATCGGGTAAATACCCGCAATCGTGAGCCTGGCTGGCAAAAAAAGCGAGCTCTTCTACGGCCTGTTTTTCAGGCTGGGTGTCAGGTTGCCCTGAGTTACTTTGGTTCATAAGATTTGGTTCATTAGATATGGTTCATTCATTGGGTTTATTTATCGAGAGGAAAATTTAGCAGGTTTTCCGAGTCCGCAATTTGCCAGACTCCGGGTTTTCCTGGCGCTTCACAGTATTGGTCCAGCAATTGAATAAATTGTTCCCTACGAATGGATTCTGCTCCCAGGCTTTCCAGATGAGTGGAATATATTTGGCAATCGATTAATTTAAAGCCCCACTGGCTGAGCTGTTTCACCAGGTGCACAAAGGCAACCTTGGAGGCATCGGTTACACGAGTGAACATGGACTCACCGAAAAACACCCGACCAAGAGCTACACCATAAAGTCCGCCCACCAGTTTTCCGTTTAACCAGCATTCCACAGAATGGGCGAGCCCGATTTCGTGAAGTTGTTGATAGGCCTGCTTCATTTCTGGAGTGATCCAGGTGCCGGGTTCATTGTTCTCTTCATTATTTGTGCGTGGCCCGCTGCAAGCTTCAACAACTTTGCTAAAGGCTGTGTCCATTGTTACTTTGAAACTTTCGTTGCGAAGAATTTTACGGAGTGTTTTTTGCAGGCTACGGGAGATTTTAAGATTCTCTGGAAACAATACAGCGCGAGGGTCGGGTGCCCACCAGAGGATGGGTTGATCGTGGTTATACCAGGGAAAAATACCGTGACGATAAGCGGCTTGTAAACGTTCAGGGCTAAGGTCGCCACCTACTGCTAATAAACCATCTGGTTCAGGCAGGGCTAAGCGCACATCCGGAAAACGGAATGTTTTGTCATCTGGTTCAATCCAGAAAGGGGCTAACCCGTGCATAGTGTTTTCCTTTTGATTTCCTACTTAAAGGGCGAACGTTTATTAAGTTCTTCGATGTAACGTTGCATCTCTTCCGTTTCATGATGCAGAAAACCTTCAATGGCTTTGCTGAATTCCGGGTCTGCTATCCAATGCGCTGACCAGGTAGGCGTGGGTAAAAAACCACGGCTGATTTTATGTTCCCCCTGTGCGCCAGGATCGAAACGCGACAGACCTTGTTCAATGCAATACTCCAGACCCTGATAATAGCAGGCCTCGAAGTGCAGGTTTTGAAAATGCTGGTCACATCCCCAGTGACGCCCATAGAGTGTTGTTTCATCACGAAAACAGATGGCGCTGGCAACAGGTTCGCCATTAGACTCAGCCAGAATGATCAGTAGTTGTTTTGGCATTGTGCGAGCCAGTTCGAGAAAAAAATTCAGACTGAGGGTGGCATAACCGCTATGACGATCGAATGTGGAAGCATAATGTCGATGTACAGCTTGCCACTGTTTTTCAGTGAGTTCATCACCATGCAGG
>JAUVNZ010000197.1 GCA_030599435.1 Gammaproteobacteria bacterium
GTTATGCAGAAAACAATTTGGCCGTGGTCGGTAAAGAAAAGTTCGAGAAAGGCCAGGCTATGCACTGGATGCGTATTGAACGTTACTGGGATCAGCAGGAAAAAGATTACCCGGAACAGGGCGCGAGTTTTCTGCCGATGATGTGCCAGCATTGCGGCTCTGCAACCTGTGAGCCTGTTTGCCCGGTAGCGGCTACCTATCACACACCAGATGGTTTGAATGCGCAGATTTATAACCGTTGCATTGGTTCAAGATATTGTTCAAACAATTGTCCATTCCGTGTGCGTTATTTTAATTTTTATTCGTACTATGAATCATCCTGGCCAGAGCCGATGGAGCAACAGCTTAATCCGGATATTTCTGTGCGAGACAAAGGGGTCATGGAAAAATGTACTTTCTGTGTTCAACGTATCCGTACTGCCAAAGACAAGGCGAAAATGGAGGATCGTGAAGTACAGGACGGCGAAGTGATGACTGCATGTGCACAGGCCTGTCCAACATCGGCGATTGTGTTTGGCGACACTATGGATGAGAACAGCGTGGTGAGTAAACTCTGGAAGAAACATCAGGTCGAGCGTGGCGTTTACCAAAAAACTAAACACGCGAAGAAGGATAAGGATTTGCGTGGTTATCGCATTTTCGAAGAGCTTAATACAGATCCTTCTGTGATGTATTTGGAACGGGTGCGCGAAAAAGTTTAGTTAAGCAAATAGGTTTTTACGGACAGTTAACGATTGTGGTAAACAACTTTTGTGGTGAATAAAGAATGACAATGGTGACAGAAAAAGATATTAACGAGCAGATTGCCTGGGCCAAAATCAACACCGATGTGTTGAAGAGTATGGAAAACCCTCGGCCTGCTTACTGGGTTACAGTGGCGGTGTGTCTCGCCATGGTGGCCTGCGCAGTATTTGCTGAATATATTCAGTACACCACAGGCATGGGGCCATCTAATCTGAATAACCCGCATATGTGGGATATGTACATTGCCTCATTTGTGTTCTGGATTGGGATGAGTCACTCCGGTACTTTGCTGTCAGCGATTTTACATCTTATTCACGCGGACTGGCGTAAACCAATTTATCGTTTCGCAGAAGCGATGACGACATTCTCGTTGATGACGGCCGGTTTATTCCCAATCATCCATTTGGGTCGTGTGTGGAACATGTATTGGGTGTTGCCCTATGTGAGTGATCGAGGTCACTGGCCAAACTTCCGTTCACCGCTTGTGTGGGATGCGTTTGCTATCAGCACCTACTTATCCGCCTCTATGTTGTTCCTGTTTATTGGAATGATTCCTGATCTGGCGATCTGTCGTGACAACACTACGGGCTGGCGTAAAAAACTCTATACCACGTTGTCACTGGGTTGGGTGGGTAACGACCGGCAATGGCGCCACTTTCGCAAAACTTATTTGTTGATGGCCTGCTTTCTGATTCCATTAGCGGTGTCGGTGCATTCTATCGTTTCGGCTGACTTTGCTATGTCAATTATGCCGGGTTGGCACATCACGACATTCCCACCGTATTTTGTGGCGGGCGCACTGTACTCGGGTTGTGCGGCTATCATTACCTTATTTATAATGCTGCGTTACTTTTTCCGTTTTGAGGAATATATGACGCTGCCCATCATGGAAAAAACTTGCAAACTAACTTTTGCTATTGCCATGGTGTGGACTTACCTGAATCTGATTGAGTTTGCATCCGTCTGGTACGGCCACGATGTCTACAATAAAGAGTTGCTCATTGCCAAGGCGACTGGCCCTTATGCCTGGATATTCTGGACCATGATTTTCTGTGGCTCGATTTTGCCCTTTGCTTTTGCTTTCCGCTCACTACGCAGACATATGCCAACCATGTTCGTGGTCTCGCTGTTCCTGAATCTGGGTATGTTCTTCGAACGCTGGATGATTGTGGCGCCAACACTGTCGATGTCACAAGAGCCTCATCAATGGGATGTCATGTATGGCAGCATAGTTGAGTGGGCCATTGTGTTTGGTAGTTTTGGCTGGTTTGGATTGTTGTTCCTTATTTTTGTGAAGGTATTCCCATCTGTCTCGATGTATGAAGTGAAAGAAATGGTCTTCCACCGCAGTCGCACTGCAGGTGAAGAAGATTTGGCGCGTATAGCGGATCATGCGAAACCTGCAGCTCAAACTACAGGCGGGGAGGGTACATAAATGAGTAAAATAAGAATGATGGGTTTGTTTAGTGATTTTGATGAGGCTCATGATGCTATTGCTGGTATTCGCCGCAACAAGGTACCTGGATTGACCGTTGATGATGTCGCCATGAGGTCGCCGATTGAACACCCGGAAGTTGAAGCGATATTGGGGGAACGCCCAGTACATATTCAAAAGTTCACGCTGTTTGGTGCAATCTTCGGCCTGACCTTCGGGTTTCTATTTTTGGCTGGAGCGCAGGCTACTTTTCTGGTGCAGCCACAAGGTGGCAAGTCGGTGATTCCACTGCCGTCAAATTTTACTTTGATGTACGAAATGATGATTTTCTTTGCAGTATGGCTGACATTTTTTTCGTTCCTGTTTTTATCAGGGCTATTTAAGAAACGTACGATGTATAGCGAAAAGGTCAGCCTGGATCAGGTAGCGATTATTGTGGAAATTGATGACAGCCTTAGTGAGCATGTGAAAGAGTTTTTTCAAGAGCACAAAGTGTTGGAGATTCGAAAAGAGGTTGTTCAATGAATTATTCAATCAACTGCACAATGACTCGTGCATTGAAAAAGTTCTGTGTACTGTTGGTGATTTTGATGATGCCATCTGTGGTGCTGGCCTGGCCCTGGTCGCAGGACATGATGAATCAACCGAGCATCAAACCTCAGGAAGGCGCCATGAAGCCATTTCCGAAACGTTCGGTTCCGGTAACGGGTATTCCGACCAAGGTGGCAAATCGTGAAGAAGCCAAAAACCTGGTGAATCCGGTTATGGCCACCGCAGGATCCATTAAAAAAGGGCGTACTTTATTCAGAATATATTGTTCAGCCTGTCATGGTTTGGCCGGTAAGGCTGATTCCCCGGTTAGCCAAAAGGTTGGAGCTATCGATCTTACTGATGATTATGTGCAGATATCGCTAACTGAAGGGTGGCTGTGGGGAACGATCACCTTTGGTAGCTATGTCATGCCAGCATATGGTGTACCTAATGAGCAGGGCGGGTCCAATGATTTAACGGTAGAAGAGCGCTGGCATGTCGTGAACTATGTTAAAACTGGCATGCTCGTAGAGGCCAAAGAAGCCGATGCAGCTGCGGCTGCGGCAGTTAAATCTATTGAATGGCCTGTTAAGTAAAGAACATATAAGAAAGGGGTAACAGTTAATGGAGAATTTTGGCAGCTGGTCTGTGTTGATCACAAATTTTCTGATTGTTCTGTATCTGGCACTGGCGGGCGTGACCTTTGCGTCCATCCTGCATCTGGCTAACGGAACATGGCGATTCCAGGTTCGTAACTTTGCAGTTTCTTTGGCAGGATTGTTTCCTTTGGCGGGTGTACTCCTACTAATTTTGTTGTCCAGTGGGGAAAACACGTTTCAGTGGTTGGCCCATGCGCATGACGGGGGTAATCATTTGAGTGGCTGGCATGACTATGGCTTTCTGGTAACTCGTCAAATCGTTGGGTTCCTGGTGGTTGCAGGATTTTTTGGATTGTTTATCAAATATCAACACATGACGGACATAAGCGATGATCCAAAAGTACACCGTACATTTCGAAATATCGCATTAGTTATTCCAGGCGTGTATGTGTTGTACGGCACCATGATTGCCTGGGATTTTGAAATGACCATGATTCCGGGTTGGCATAGTGCAAGCTACGGAGTTTACCAATTTGTAAGCATGTTCCACTTTTTCCTGGCATTTTTTGCCATTGTGTTGATTATGTTGCACCGTTCCGGGAAGGTAACAAA
>JAUVNZ010000347.1 GCA_030599435.1 Gammaproteobacteria bacterium
ACCTGGCTTGCTACTGCAAATGGACGGTAGCCCACATCGCTGGTTTGGTGATAAAAAATCCTGCCTGATAGCGATTATTGATGATGCGACAAGCGAAGTACACGCAGAGTTCTTTAAGTCAGAGACCACCCTTGGATGCTTAAAGGTTCTGCGTGATTACATTGACAAAAAAGGTCTGTTTAAAGCGCTCTACGTGGATAGAGCTGGCATATTTGGTGGGCCTAAACGGTGTAACTTCTCTCAAATGCAACGAGCCTGTAGCGAGCTAGGCATCGAAATCATATTTGCTAATTCGCCGCAAGGAAAAGGGAGAATCGAACGTTCATTCGACACCTTCCAGGACAGACTCATTCCTGAACTCAGACTCAATAAGGTCAAAGATATGGATAGCGCTAATCGCTACCTTCAGGATGTTTTTATCCCAACATTTTGGCACAATCACATCGAAGTCATGTCTCGAAATGACATCTCTGAATTTACAACCGTTCCTGAGCATATCAACCTGGATGATGTCTGCGTTCTAAAAGAATATCGCAAAATTCGGAATGACCACACGTTTAGTTATGGCAATAAGTTTTATCTTATCGAGTCACCGCTCAAACACTCCATAGCTAAACAAAAAATTGAAATCAGAAAGTGTTGTGACGATGGCTTTATCGCCTATTTCGCGGGCAGGCATCTGGCAGTATCAGAAGTCATTGAACCGACCAAACCCTCTATGGTGGATCTGGAAATACAGAAGAAAATCGATGCCATAGAACTTGCTGAAAAGCTTCAAAATGTGACTGAAGCTGCTCGCATTAGTGGCTGCTCCCGCGAAACCATATACAAGAATCGTAGGCTATTAAAAGAAAAAGGCCCTCAGGCTCTGAAGCGCACGTATCGCCAGGATCATCACCATAAAAATCGTACTGACAAAGAAATCGAAGACGTAGTGATAGCGTTCTCACTTGAAAACCCTCACCTGGGGCAGGTTCAGATCTCCGCCCATCTCAAGACCAACTATCAAATTGAGTTGAGTCCTAATGGTGTGAGATACGTGTGGTTGCGAGAAAATATGAATACCAGTGCGCTGAGAGTTCAGAGATCTAAATCACCGCTAGAGGTAGCGTAGCGATGATTTATTCGTTGCCAGTCTAGAGACACACTGATATGCTACAGCGACAAAGTCCCTTGGTCATTAGTCCGCCAGTTTCCCTTGGTAATGACATTATTACAGATAATAGAGATTGATGTCTTTCTCAATGCCCCCCTGTGTCAGGATAGTTGTCGCCTCTAATTTTTATTAGAGGAAAACAAAATGGGTATAAGACATACACAATCATTTAAAATACAAGCGGTGGAAAAGGCCTTGAGCCGGTCACCACAGACAAGTTTACAAGAGATCGCTGATAGTCTTGGAGTTGGCTATTCAACCTTAGGGAAATGGATCTCGAAATCAAGAAAGCATGAGCTGGAATACATTGATCCTATGATGAAAACAAAAGAGAAAAGACCGCAGGACTGGAGTCTGGAAGAAAGGCTGAATATGGTCATAGCATGTGCTTCTCTGGATGAAGAAAAGATGAATGCCTATTGCCGTGAACAAGGTGTTTATGCACACCATGTTATGCAGTGGAAAGAAGATTTTGCCAATGGTCATTCATCAGTAAGCAAAGTGAAATCACAAACACAACTAAAACAGTTGAAAAGGGAGAATAAGGCCTTAAAGAAGGACCTAAACCGTAAAGAAAAAGCACTGGCTGAAACAGCAGCGTTATTAGTGCTGCAAAAAAAAGTAAACGCGATCTGGGGAAGCGACGAGGACAACTTACAGTGAGCACTGAAAGAGGCGAAATCATTAAGTTGATTGAAGAAGCCAGGATGTCCGGTGCCCGCCAGTCTAAGGCCTGTAAAATTATAGGTATTAGTTGCAGGACATTACAACGATGGCAGCAGGATAATGCACACGATGGCCGTATTGATGCTAAACATGCGCCTGCCAACAAACTAACTGCGATGGAGCGGCAACGCATTATACGGACGGCTAATAAGTCAGAATACGCAGACCTGCCACCGAGCAAGATTGTTCCAAAACTAGCCGATGAAGGGGTTTATATTGCCTCAGAATCAACATTCTATCGGGTATTAAAAGAGGCCGATCAACTACAGCATCGACAAAAAACAAAACCTGACAGGCAGGTTAAAAAGCCACGTGCTTTAACGGCAACAGGGCCTAATCAGATTTTCACCTGGGATATCACCTATCTACCAACACAGGTAAAAGGCATCTTTTTATACCTGTACCTGGTCATGGATATATACAGTCGCAAGATCGTTGGCTGGCAAGTGCATGAGG